>DAHWDR010000420.1:0-2615 GCA_027330745.1 Acetobacteraceae bacterium
GCAGATCGACGCGATCGAACGCGCCTTGCTGGCTGAAGCCGAGTGTAGCGCGTTGTTGCACCTGATCGCCGGCGCCCGTGGCGCGATGGCCGGGCTGATGGCGGAGGTCGTGGAGGACCACATCCGCAACCATCTGGCTCACCCGGCCGACGCGCTGGATTGGCCGGCGGCCGAGACGCTGATCGCGCTCGTGCGAACCTATCTACGTTGAAAGCGGCACCCATGTCCGACTTCGCCCATCCGCACGTCTTCCTCGGCACCGATCATGCGGATGCGGAACGTCGCACCCGTGCGGTGATCGCGCTGTGCAGCGCAATGATGATCCTTGAAATCATCGGCGGAGCCTGGTTCGGGTCGATCGCGCTGGTGGCGGATGGGCTGCACATGTCCACCCATGCCGGAGCATTGCTGCTGGCGGCGCTGGCCTATCGCTATGCCAGGACCCATGCCACGGATGCCCGTTTCAGCTTCGGGACCGGGAAATTCGGTGACCTGGCGGGATATACCTCGGCGATCGTTCTGGCCCTGATCGCGGCTCTGATCGCGGTGGAAGCGGTGCGGCGGCTGTTCGCGCCGGTGCCGATCCATTTTTCCGAGGCGATTCCGATCGCCGCGCTGGGCCTGGCGGTCAACATCGCCAGCGCCTGGCTGCTGTCCGGCGGCGCACACGACCACCATCACCATGGCCATGCCCATGCCGCGGCCTCCGGCGTGCTGGAGATTTTCGAGACCGGCACGCCGCCGGTGTTCCGCTTGCGGATGGCCGCCGATCCCGCTGCGGTGACGCTGACCACGGAGCGCGCCGACGGGACCATCCAGGCCTTCACCTTCCGCGCCGTGCCTGGCACCGGTTACCTGGAAAGCCGGGAGATTATCCCCGAACCGCACGAGTTCACCGCGCAGCTGCGGGTGGGCACGGAGGAGACCAGCCACCAGTTCGCCGAGCACGACCACACCGCCATCCATCGCGACAACAACATGCGCGCCGCGGTGGTGCATGTGATCGCGGACGCGGCTGTCTCGGTCATGGTGATCCTGGGGCTGGCGCTGGCCTGGGCGTTCGGCTGGGTCTGGATGGACCCGCTGGCGGGGCTGGTGGGGTCGGTGGTGATTGCCTCCTGGGCGTTCGGGCTGATCCGCGACACGGGAGGAATCCTATTGGATAAGCAGGCTGATCCCCGTACCGAGGCGGCGATCCGCGACATGGTGACCTCGTCCGGAGACCGCATCGCCGATCTGCATCTGTGGCGCCTGGGGCCGGGACATCTCGGCGCGATTTTATCGATTGAAACTTCCATACCGCGCGACCTGGCCCAATACCATGCACGATTGCGAGCGCTGGGCGCGCTGTCGCACCTGACGGTGGAGCTACGCTACAATCCGCCAGACCGGCGGTAGGTCGCGAAGCGCGCGGTCGCTTCGGCGATCTCGGTCGCGGTGAGGCATCGCACCGTGCCCGCCGCCCGCGCCAGCAGATATTGCCGAGCCAGGCTTTCCAACACGATCGCATCCGACAGCGCCGCGGCCACGTCCGCGGCGTAAACGATCATTCCGTGATGGGCGAGCAGGCAGGCACGGCGACCCTGCAGCGCGGCCACTGCGGCGACCGCCAGGGCCGGGGTGCCAAAGGTCACATAGGGCGCGCAGCGAATATCGGCGCCGCCGAAAGCGACGATCATGTAATGGAACGCTGGCAGCGGTTCGGTCAGACAGGCCAGCGCGGTGCAGCAATCGGCATGGGTATGCACGATCGCGCCGGCATCGGGGAATGCGCGGTAGATCGCCGCGTGCATCGGCGCCTCACTGGACGGCAGCCCCCGCCCGCGCACCGCCCCGCTATCCTGCACCGAAACGATCGCGCGCGCCGTGACCGCCTCCGCGCCGACCCCGGAAGGGGTGATCAGCATCCCGCCCCGGGTTCGCGCCGACACATTCCCCGCCGAGCCGGGCGTGAACCCACGCCGGCCCAGTTCCCGATACGCCGCGGCAACCGCCGCCCGGGTCGCGCTCACATCAGGAATACACCCTTGCCGCTGTTCTGCTGATCGAACAGCTGGTACGCTTCCTCGGCCTGACTAAGCTTCCAACGATGCGTGAACAACTGATCGACCGCGAGGTTGCGTTCAACGATAAAGCGCGCGCATTCCGCCTGCCCGATCACCGAGAATGTCCATGACCCGATCATCGTCAACTGCTTGCGCAGGATATCCGGGCTGACGTCGATCGTGACATCGTTCCGCTCACCGACGAAACACATGGTGCCCCAGACTTTGGCGCTACGGATCGCGGCAATCCGACCCTCGGGCGCGCTGGATGTATCCAGCGTGCAATCCGCGCCGCGACCATGGGTCAGGTCCTTGATCGCCGCGACCGGATCGTTGGACCGCGAATCCACCACTTCGTCGGCGCCGAATTCGCGTGCCCGCGCCAGCCGTTCGGGCGAAATATCCAGCGCGATCACCCGCGCCCCCATCGCCTTGGCCAGCTGCGTCCCGGACAAACCGACCGGCCCCTGACCGAAGATGGCGATGGTATCGTTGCCCGACAGGTTCATCCGTCGCAGCGCACCCCAGGCCGTTCCGGTGCCGCACGAGATCGCCGCCCCGGCCTCGAAC
>DAHWDR010000424.1:0-1651 GCA_027330745.1 Acetobacteraceae bacterium
ACAGCCCGAACCACGGGGATCGCGGCAGCGCGCCGGCCGCATTCAGAACCCCGAGCCAGGTCAGCATCCCGTAGCCGGCGCCGGACGCTGTGGTCAGGAATACCACGGAAAAGGACGGGTTCATCGGCTGAGCGCCCGGTCGATCCAGCGCAGCAGCGCGTTTGCCGTACCGGTGGGCGGCGGCTCCACCACGACCGCGGTCGGTTTCGGACGGATGCGCGGCGGCAGGTATTTGTTGGTCGGGCGATACCCGAGCTCGGGCATCAGATCCACACCACCGCGCTCCGCGACCAGTTGCGAAACCGCACTATCCGGATCGCCCAGGTCGCCGAAATGCCGCGCGTGAGCGGGGCAGGCCTTCACGCAAGCGGGAACGCGTTCTTCCTCGACGATATTCTCGTTGTAGATGCGGTCCACGCACAGCGTGCATTTGCGCATCACGCCCTGGTCTTCGTCGAACTCGCGCGCACCGTACGGGC
This sequence comes from Acetobacteraceae bacterium, assembly GCA_027330745.1. GTDB lineage: Bacteria > Pseudomonadota > Alphaproteobacteria > Acetobacterales > Acetobacteraceae > JAJZVS01. Next base: position 480 of record DAHWDR010000424.1, read on the forward strand.
AGGCCCAGGAGCACAGCTTGCAGCCGATGCAGATCTCGGCGTTGACCAGGACGATCCCGTCCTCGGCGCGCTTGTAGCTGGCTCCGGTGGGACAGACGGTGACGCAGGCGGGTTCGGCGCAATGCAGGCAGGACCGGGGGAAATGGACCGTGCGGCTTTCGGTGCCGGTCCCGGCTTCGTAGGTGTGGATGCGGTTCAGCCAGACGCCGTCCTGGCCGGACTGATACGGGTGGAAATCGGTCAACGGCGCGGTGTGGCCGGAGGTGTTCCATTCCTTGCAGTTCACCGCGCAAGCATGGCAGCCGACGCAGGTGTCGAGGTCGATGACAAGGCCGAGCTGCCGCGCACCGGGCTGGGGGATGGAGGTCATGGGGTCATTCCGCCGCAAGGCCGTAGCGCAGGATGCGCGGGGTGGGCAGGCTGTTGGGTGGGCGCGGCAGAGCGGCGGGGTGGGGTGAGGTTGCCGCAGGGCCCTCCGCCTTTTCCACCCGCACCCGCAGGTCGTACCACGCCGCCTGGCCGGTCACAGGGTCGGCGTTGGCGTGGGTCGTGCCGTCGGTCGCGGGTAGAAACTCACTGATCACCTGGTTGAGCAGGAATCCGCGCGTGGCTTCCGGGGCGTCCGCCGCCAACGCCCAGGCGCCGGCGCGTTTGCCGATCGCGTTCCAGGTCCAGACCGTATCCGGGTTCATACCCTCCATCAGCCGCGCCTGCCCTTTCACGCGGCCGTGGCGGGAGATGACCCACACCCAGTCGTCTTCCGCGATGCCCAGCGCTGCCGCGGTGGCGCGGTTCATGTACAGCCGGTTGGCGCCATAGATCTGGCGCAGCCAGGCATTCTGCGAGTGCCAGGAATGATACATCGCCGCCGGGCGCTGGGTCACGGCGCGCAGCGGATAGGCGGCGTCTGGCCCGTGCGCGTGATCGAGCGGGGGGTACCAGATCGGCAGCGGATCGAAATATCGATGCACCCGGGCGCGGTGCGTCTCGGGCGGTTGCACCGCGCCGTGGCCCTCGGCGGCCAGGCGGAACCGCTGCACCGGTTCGCTGTATAGTTGCAGCACGATCTGCGCGGTGGATCCGATCAGGCCGAGCGCCTTGGCTTCCGCCAGATAGGCCGCGTTGGCGTGTTTGTAGTACAGCGCCTCGGGCGGGTGGTGGTGCGACCAGAA
>DAHWDR010000007.1:0-13713 GCA_027330745.1 Acetobacteraceae bacterium
GCCTTGGCCAGCTGCGTCCCGGACAAACCGACCGGCCCCTGACCGAAGATGGCGATGGTATCGTTGCCCGACAGGTTCATCCGTCGCAGCGCACCCCAGGCCGTTCCGGTGCCGCACGAGATCGCCGCCCCGGCCTCGAACGAGAGTTCGTCGGCCAGCGGCACCAGCGTGTTCGCCGGTACCTTCAGATAGTTTGCGTGCCCGCCATGGGCATTGTTGCCGTACACCTTCACCGGCACTTCCTGGCACAGTTGCTGCCAGCCGGATCGGCAATGTCCGCAATGGGTGCAACCCTGGTAATGATGCACCATCACCCGCGCGCCGATGCGCGCATCTGCATCGGTCAGGCCGGGGCCGCGCGCGGCGACGATGCCGCAAGGTTCGTGGCCGCCGATCACCGGGTCCGGGTTGGCCGGCAGGCCCCCCACGCTTTCCTTGACGCCCTTGGGCCGCCGGTACTGGTGCAGGTCCGAACCGCACATGCCGGACGCCTTCATCTCCAGAACCACCTCGCCCGGACCGGGCGTGGGGTCGGGGAAGTCCATCATTTCCAGCTCACGCCCGCCGGTGAAGACGATGCCACGCATATTCGTATCTCCTTGGGCTCAGCGCGCCGGGGATTCCGGCGTCGCGAACAGCAGCGGGAAGGCGCTGTGGACATGCGGCGCTACGACCGACGGAGCGCCGCGGAACAGATGATCCGGCGTCAGGCCTGAGAGTTTCGTCACCCCCAGCAGCGCCATTGCGATCGCGGTTTCCAGTTCCAGCAATTCCAGCACGCGATGCACCCCGGCCGCGCCCTCGGCGGCCAAGCCGTAGCAATACAGCCGTCCGATCGCAACCGCGTCCGCGCCGCTGGCGATCGCCTTGACCACATCGGTGCCGCGGCAAATCCCGCCATCGATCACCACGCGGGCCCGGCCATGCACGGTTTCCACCACTTCCGGCAGCACATCCATCGCGCCCCGTCCCTGGTCCAACTGTCGTCCGCCATGATTCGAGACGTAGACGCAGTCCACGCCCAGATCGCACGCCGCCTCGGCATCCTCGGCGGTGGCGATGCCTTTCAGGATCAGCGGAATCTGGTGCTTCTCCTTGAAGCGGGCAACATTGCGCCAGGTCCAGCTGGCCTGGAACTCATGGCCCGTGGCCGCTGCCCGCCAGGGCTTGACGAAGCGGGCGGCGATATCGCGCTCGCGACGGGAATAGGAGGCGGTATCCACGGTCACGGCGAACGCGTTGTAGCCGGCCGCCACCGCGCGATGCACAATATCGTCCACCCAAGCGTCGTCGCCGCGCACGTAAAGCTGGAAAATCTTGGGCCCCGGCGTGGCCGCGGCGGTTTCTTCCAGACCGGGCTTGGTGACCGAACTCACCATGATCGGCACGCCGAATTCGGACGCCGCGCGTCCCGCCTCCCCGGCCCCGCCGGGGTGAAACGATTCCAGCGATCCGACGGGCGCCAGGAACACCGGCAGGCGCATCCGCATCCCCAGGAACTGCCGCGACGTGTCCACATGCGCGACGTCGCGGCAGACCCGCGGACGGAACGCGATCTGATCCAGCGCAGCGCGGTTGCGGCGCATGGTCGTTTCGGTCTCGGTGGCCCCGATCAGATAGCCCCAGGTGTTGTCCGAAAGCTTGGCGCGGGCAGCGGGGATGAACTCATGCAGGGTCTGGTAGTCGCCATCGGGGTCGGCAAGATGGGGGGCCTGGGCCATGATCGGTTCCTCTGCGTGTTCGCGCCCATCTGGCCCCGCGCCGGGTGTACGCGCAAGGGGGAGCTTGGGGCACGCCGCCCGAAGTGGCATCCTGCATCCGCCCAAATGGGCCGGACACGGGGCAGGATTGTCCATGCACGATACCGAACCGAACCCGCCGATCGCGCCGTGACCCCGTTCGGCGCCCGGCTGCGCGCGCTACGCGCCGAGCGCGGCATGACGTTGCGCGCGCTGGCGGGCGAATTGCAGGTCAGCGCCGCCTATCTCTCAGCGTTGGAGCACGGTCATCGCGGTGCGCCCGGCGCCGGGCTGGTGCATCAGGTGAACGAAGTCTTCGGTCTGATCTGGGACGACGCCGAGGAGCTGGCGCGCCTGGCGCGGCTGTCGCATCCGCGGGTGGTGGTCGATACCGCCGGACTGACGCCCGAGCAGACGGCACTGGCCAATCGCCTGGCGCTAACCCTGCCCCGCCTGCCACCCGAGACGGTGGCCGCGCTGCACGCGATCCTGGACGCGACTGCGCCGCAACCCAAGCCACGGCTGCGACGGCCGGCGCGATCGTTCAGCGCGACGCGGCGCGCGCGCGATCCGGCAGCCGATCGAAGTGATTGAGCCAGGCGCGAGCCAGCAGCCGGGTTCATGCCGGATCATGCAACGTCTCGCGCAACCGGAAGCGCATCACCTTGCCCGAACCGGTGCGCGGAATTTCGGTCACCAGTTGCACCGCGTGCGGAACTTTATAGGCCGACAGCAGACCGCGGCAATGCACCAGCAGCGCGGCGGGATCGAATGTTGCGGGATCGCGCGGCACCACGAACGCAACCGGGACTTCGCCCAGCGCCGCGTGTGGGACACCCACCACCGCGGCGTCACGGACCGAGGCAAAGGCAATAACGGCTTCCTCGACTTCCGCCGGGGCGATGTTCTGCCCGCCGCGGATGATCAGCTCCTTCAGCCGCCCGGTGATGGTCAGGAACCCATGCGGATCGGCGCGCGCCAGATCGCCGGTGCGGTACCAGCCGGCACGCAGCGCGGCTTCGGTCTCGGCCGGCTTGCGCCAGTAGCCCTGCATCACGCCGGGACCGCGCACGATCAGCTCACCCTCGATACCCGGCGCGCGGTCCGCGTCGGTCACCGGATCGACGATGCGGACCGCAAGCCCGGGGACCGGCAGGCCGCAGGCGCCCATCACGCGCGGCGCGCGGGGAAAATTCATCGTGACCATGGTGGACGTCTCGGTGATTCCGTACCCGTCCAGCAATTCGATGCCGAACCAGTCCTCGAAGCCGCGGTTGAGTGCGGCGGGCAGGATCGCCCCGGCCGATAATGCAAGACGCAGGCTGCCGGCCCGCATACCGGCCGCGCGCGCCGCTTCCAGAAGATAGTGGAACATGGTGGGCACGCCGGGCATGAGGGTGAATCGTTCGCGCCCCAGCAAGCCGAGGATTTCGGAAACGGAAAATCGTTCCAGGATATACTCGCGCGCGCCCGCCGCCAGGATGCCCAGGACCGACAGATTGAGCGCGTAGGAATGAAACAACGGCAGCGGGCTGAGCACCCGGTCATCGGCCGAAAGCCCGGCGATCGGCACCCAGCAAGCGGCGTTGACCCAGAGCATCCCGCGCAGGCTGAGCATCACGCCCTTGGCGCGTCCGGTGGTGCCGGAGGTATAGACCAGGAACGCGGTCGCATCGAGATCCTCGGGATCGCGCGGTGGTTCGCCCGCCGGTGCCAACGGGGCGAAATCGCCGCCGGGACCGGCCGAGATCACCGCCAGACCGCGCGCAACCAGGGCCGCGGCATAGGCGTCGGTGGTAAACGCCACGCGGCAGCCGGCATCTTCCAGCCGGTAGGTCCGCTCCGGTTCGGACGCATCGATACTGATCGGCACGGCGATCCCACCGGCGCGCAGAATGGCGAAGCACGCCTCCACCCAGGCCACCGAATTCGGGAGATGCAGCGCCACGGGATCGCCTGGCGCAACGCCGCGGGCTTGCAACAACGCCGCCAGCGCCGCGGTGCGGGCGTCCAGCGCGGCATAGGTGACGGTGCGCTTCGCGTCCTCATACGCCACGGCACCGCCGCGCGCCGTGGCTTGGCGGCGCAGCAATTCACCGATCGGGGCGATCAGGTCGGTGCGGATCATCTCGGTCTAGCTCATGCTGAAGCCGCCGTTGACGCTGATCACCTGCCCGGTGATCCAGCCCCCGGCATCGGCGGTCAACAGCGCCACCAGCGGCGCGACGTCTTCCGGTAGACCGAGCCGGCGCAGCGGGTAGTTGCGCAGGATCTTATCGCGATTGGCGGCCAGCCAGGCGGGATCGATATGGCTGGTCTCCACCAGGCCCAGCGCGATCGCATTGGCGGTGACGCCGTGGCGACCATGCTCGCGGGCCAGCGATTTCATCAGTGCGATCGCGCCCGCCCGCGCTGCGGCGGCGGCTGACAGACCGGCTTCGCCCACGCGCGAAGAATCGCCCGCGAACGCAATGATCCGCCCCCAACCCCGAGCAATCATGTGCGGCAACGCGGCCTGCGCGGTGTGCACCGGTCCCATCAGCCCGGCGGCAAGATGTGCCTGCCAGTCGGCGGGCGTCAGTTCCAGGAACGGGCGGCGACGGGCAACCCCGGCGTTGTTGACCACGATGTCCAGGCTGCCGAAGCGCGCGACCGTCGCGGCGACCATCGCGCCAACGGCGGCGGGATCGCCCACATCGGCACGGATTGCGTGGACTGCGGCGCCGGCGGCGGTCAGTTCCGCAACCAGCGCATCGGCTTCCGCGCCGGAGCGATGATAGTTCACGACCACCGCAACCCCGGAAGCGGCCAGCGCGCGTACCACCGCGGCCCCCACGCCATGCGCGCCACCGGTCACCAGTGCCACCCGTTGCGTTGCCTCAGTCATCCGCGATCTCCTGTCCGGTTGCCCGCGCGATCAGCCGGAACAGCCGTTCGGGCGTGACCGGCAGCTCGGTGATGGTAACACCCAGCGGAGCCAGCGCGTCGGCTACCGCATTTGCCACCGCGGCCGGCGCGCCGATCGCGCCCCCCTCCCCCATGCCACGAAAGCCGCCGATATTCTCGGGCAAGGGCAGGTCGGGATGGCTGATGCCGATCGTGGGAATCTCGGCCGCCGTGGGCAGCAGATAATCGACGAAGCTGGCACTTTGTAGCTGCCCCGCGGCGTCATAGACCACTTCCTCCAGCAGCGCCGCGCCGATCCCCTGCGCCACGCCGCCTGTCACCTGGCCATCGACGATCATGGGGTTGATGATCCGCCCGCAATCCTCGGCCACATGATAGGCGCGGACGCGGATTTCGTAGGTTTGGGGATCGATCTCGACCGCGGCCAGGTGGGTGGCGCAGGCGGCGGTGCCCAGATATGGATCGTAGGTCTCGGTGGCTTGCAACTCCTCGCGCTGCGCGCGCGGGATGCGGCCCATCTCGGCATAGACGGCCTGCGCGATGGCACGGAAGCTCAACCCGCGATCGGTGCCGGCGACGCGCACCGTGCCGTCCGCCACCACCAAATCCGTCTCCGCCGCTTCCAGCAACAGAGCGGCTGCACGCACCAGTTTTGCACGCAGCGCGTCCGCGGCAGCAATCCCGGCGCCACCCGCGATCACCGCGCTGCGCGAAGCATAGGTGCCGGTGCTGGATGCCAGCAGCGCGGTGTCGCCCTGGCGGATCTCGATCATCTCGGGCGGGCACCCCAGGCGGTCGGCGACCACCTGCGCCAGCGTCGTCTCCAGCCCCTGACCATGCGCAGCCATGCCAAAATCGGCGGTCACCGCGCCGGTGGCATCGATACGAATGCTTGCCGTTTCGGTGCCGGTATTGATCGGCATCCCGGGCGCGACCGAAATGCGCGAGCCGATCCCGGTCAGCTCGGCATAGCTCGCAAGCCCCACGCCGAACCAGCGACCGGCCGCGCGGGCCGCCGCCTGTTGGGCGCGCAATCCGGCGTAATCCCCCGCTTCGCAGGCGGCATCCAGGGTTTCGCGGAACCCGGCGCGGTCCCAGATCAGACCGGAGCCGGTTCGGTAGGGGAATTCGTCCGCCGCAACCATGTTGGCCGCGCGCAGCGCGCCCGGGTCCATGCCCAGGCGCGCCGCGGCCATATCCACCAGGCGTTCCATCGCGAACGTCGCCGCCGGGCGGCCGACACCGCGATACGGTCCGGTCGGAGCCTTCGGCGTGGCCACGCCCCGGACGCGCGCCGCATAGGCCGCGATGCGATAGGGGCCAGGCAGGAAGCTCACCACCTGGACCGGCTCCAGCGCCGCGGTCCAGGGGTAGATCGATCCGGCGCCGATATCGCTGAGCACCTCGGCCCGCAGTGCGAGAAAGCTGCCATCGGCGGTCAGCGCCAGCTCGGCCCGAATGCGCGCGTCCCATGCCTGGGAGGTGGCGGCGAGATCCTCCAACCGGTCCGCCGTCCATTTCACCGGCCTTCCCAGCTTGCGGGCGATCAGCGCCAGCGCCAGCTCCTCAGGATAGACCGAACCCTTGGCGCCAAAACTCCCCCCCACGTCCGGCGCAATCACCCGCACCCGGCTACCCGGCAGATCGAGGCACGCGCAAACCGCATCGCGCAGCACGCCCGGGATACCGGTGGTGGCGCGCAACGTCAGCGCATTGCGCGCCCGGTCCCATTCGGCAACGATCGCGCGCGGCTCCAGGGCAGCGGGAGATTTGCGGTGCAGCCGGAAGGACCCGCTCACCACGGCGTGCGCCGCGGCGAACCCGCCATCCACATCGCCGCGGCTGAAGCCGCGCGCGACCAGGATGTTGGTGCCGGCGTCGGGGAACAACAGCGGCGCGTCCGGCGCCGCCGCCGCGACCGCATCGGACGCGACCGGCAGCGGCGTATAGACGATGTCCAGCCGATCGAGCGCGTCCTCGGCGGCGTAGCGGCTGGTGGCCACCACGGCGACCACCGGCTCCCCCACATACCGCACCACATCGCGCGCCAGTGGCCATAATTCGGTCGCGTGGTACTCCTTCATCCGCGAGGCGGCATGCAGCGGATGCGGGTCCAGATCCTGCACGCGGAACACAGCGGCCACGCCCGGCGCGGCCAAGACGGCGCCCGTGTCGATCGCAACGATCCGCGCATGGGCGTGATCGCTGCGCCGGAATGCGACATGCAGGCAGCGCGCCGGCTGATGATCGTCGGTGAACGCACCGAGACCGGCGAGCAGCCGCGCATCCTCCCGCCGCGTCAGGCGGGCACCGATGAAGCGTGGGCGCAACTCGGGCGTCATGCGTAGAACGCCGCGCCAGTGCGCAGTCCCGTCCATTGCACCGCATCGTGACCGCAAATCACATAGGCACCGCCGGCCACCAGGTGGCGGATCTCGGCGAACGAGGCATGGGCGCGTTCCACGTCCCATGTGTTGCGCGGTGCGCGATCCTGCTCGAGATGTTCCGCCAGTGCGACGGCATCGGAGGCGAGCAGGAATGCGCCGTCCCGGTCCAGCGCGACCAGCGCGCAGAGCATCCCCGGCGTGTGCCCCGGCATCGGCAGCAGCATCAGCCGTCCGTCGCCGAAGACGTCGTGCGGGCCGATAATCTCTCGCACCCCGAGCCCCTGATCCCAGTCGGCCGCAACGTAGCCCATCGCCGGCCCATCCGGCGCGCGGGCGGCAGCCAGCTCGGCGGCATGGCAGATCAGCCCGGCGCGGGGAAACAGGCCGTTGCATCCGCAATGGTCTGGATGAAGATGGGAACAGACGACAAGATCGATGTCCTCCAACCCCAGACCCACTTCCGCCAGGCTGGCCGGCAGCGCCTGATCCGCGGTGAAGATCGGCGTCATCATCTTCGCCAGGCCACCCCAGCGCGCGGCCGCATCTGCGATCACCGATGGATGGCAGCCGGTATCGAACAGCACATTGCCCTGCGCATGGCGCAGCAGTGCAGCGCTGACCGGCAGTTCGATCATCGACTCGCGCGGCGCCCCCGGGCGGTAGGTCGCTTCCCGCATCCGCAGCCTTCCGGCCGACAGCAGATGCATGTTCATGGAGTCGCTCCGGTGCGGGCAGCCACCGCGGCGGCCAATGCGGCAACGATGCCCGCATAGCCGGTGCAGCGGCAGAGATTTCCGGAAAGCGCCGTGCGGATCTCGGTCTCGGTTGCCAGCGGTCGTGTGCGCAGCAGATCGACGCAGGTCATCAGCAACCCCGGAGTACAGAAGCCGCATTGCAGCGCGTGATGGGTACAGAATAATTCCTGCAACAGGGATAATGCGCCATCCGGGGCAGCAAGCGATTCCACCGTCTCCACCACCGCCCCGTCCGTCTGCGCGGCCAACATCAGGCAGGCGCGGGTGCTAAGTCCGTCCACCAGCACGGTGCAGGCGCCGCATACGCCATGTTCGCAGCCGATATGGGTGCCGGTCAGCCCCAGCGTGTCGCGCAGGAAATCCACCAGCAGCAGCCGGTCGTCCACCTGGTGGTGCTGCTGGGCGCCGTTCACGGTGACGGTGATCGCATACGTCATGACGGTTGCGCCCGGTTCCAGGCATCACGAAGTGCGCGCTCCACGACCACCCCCGCCAAATGGCGGCGATAGGCGCCTGACGCATGCAGATCGCGGGGCGGCGATACCGCGGCGCGCACGGCGGCGACGGCGTCGGCCAGCGCGGCATCGGGCGTCCGTCCCGCCAGCGCGGCCTCGGCGGCCGGCACGCGCAGCGCGCACTCCGCGACGCCGGCCAGCGCGATGCGCGCATCCGCCACCACGCCGTTGGCGCGGCGCAGCGTGATCGCCGCCGCGGCCAGCGCAAAATCGCCATGCCGGCGCGCCACTTCGGCAAAGCCCCAGCCGGTGCCCGGCGCCAGGTCCGCCAGTGTCAGCGCGGTCAGGATTTCATCCGCCGCCAAAGTGGTGGTCAGCGCGCCGGACAGGAACGCGGCCACCGTGCAGGTCCGATCCCCGCGCGGCGAGGCAATGCTCAGCGCCGCCCCGGCCAGCAGCAGCAGCATCGGCCATTCGGCGGCCGGATCGGCGTGACACAGACTACCGCCGACCGTGCCGCGGTTGCGGATCGTGGCATGGGCGACATGGGTCATGGCGTGGGCCAGTAGCGGCCAGCGCGCCGCCATCACGGGCGCGCGCTCCACCTCGGCATGTCGGGTCAGGGCGCCGATCCGCAATCCGCCCGGGATCGGCGCGATGCCGCCCAGTTCAGGAACCCGATTGAGATCGATCAGCACCGATGGTCGCAGCAGCCGGAAATTGAGCATCGGCATCAGGCTCTGACCGCCGGCCAGCAGCTTCGATTCCGGCGCCGCGGCCAGCACCGCGAGGGCGTCCGGCAAGGATGCGGCGCGATGATAGCGGAATGGCGGCGGTTTCATCCGGCGTGCAGCCCAAGGCGGACCGTTGCCCTACCGGAGCCGGCGCGACCGCGTCAAGCCAGCGGTCAGGCCGCCGCGATCTGCAACTCGCCCAGATACGCCTCGCGGATCAGCGGGTTCACGCGCAGTTCCGCGGCCGAACCGCTCAGCACCACCTGCCCGGTTTGCAGCACATAGGCGCGATGCGCGATCTGCAATGCCATGTTCGCGTTCTGCTCCACCATGAAGATGGTGGTACCCTGGCGGTTGATCTCCTGGATGATCTCGAACACCTGTTCCACGTAGAGCGGCGACAGGCCCATCGACGGCTCGTCCATGCAGATCAGCCGCGGACGTGCCATCAGCGCGCGGCCCATCGCCACCATCTGCTGTTCGCCACCCGAAAGCGTGCCGGCAATCTGGTTGCGGCGCTCCTTCACGCGCGGGAACAGCGTGAATACCCGTTCCAGGTCCTGATCGAATTCGGCTCCGCGCGCGCGCAGATACGCCCCCATCTCCAGGTTTTCGTAAACGGTCATGCGTGCGAACAGCCGGCGCGCTTCCAGCACCGGGGCGATGCCGCGCTTGACGCGCTCCGCGGTGGGTAGTTTCTCGATCGGCTTGCCGTCGAAGATCACCGTGCCGCGCACCGGGCGCACCACACCCATGATGGTTTTCATGGTCGTGGATTTGCCGCACGCGTTGCCGCCCAGCAGGCAGACGATCTCACCCTGTTCGATCTGGTAATTGACCTTTTTCAGGACATGCAGGTCGCCGTAATAGGTATCGATATCGTTGAACTCAAGCAGCATCGCCGCCTCCGGCGATCCCGGCCGCGGCGGCCTGGGCGTTGCGGCCCAGATAGGCGCGCAGGACTTCCTCGTTCTGGCGGACTTCGGCCGGGGTACCATGGGCGATGATCTCGCCATGATCCAGCACATAGACCGTGTCGGCCAGCTGCGTGACCACGTCCAGCTTGTGCTCGATCAGCAGCACGGTCAGGCCGAGGCCCTTCAATCCCTTGATCTGCTCGGCCAGTTCCAGCGTTTCCGCCGGGTTCATCCCGGCGGTCGGCTCGTCCAGCAGCAGCAGCCGGGGACGCGAGGCCAAAGCGCGCGCGATCTCGGTCCGGCGCCGGTTCGCGTAGGACAATCCGCTGACCGCCTGCCCCGAGCGCGGGGTCAGCCGATTGCCGAAGATGGCGATCACCTCGGTCGCCCAGTCGATCGCCGCCTGCTCCTCCCGCCGCGTCCCGGGCGGGCGGAAGACCGCGGCAAACGCGCCCGTGCGTAGCCGCGCATGTTGCCCGATCAGCACGTTCTGCAGGACCGTCAACGTGGGAAACAGGCGGATATTCTGGAACGTCCGGGCGATGCCCCGGGCCAGGATCTGGTAATCGGACAGGCCCAGGATTTCCTCGCCACGGAAGCGGATGCTCCCCCCGCTCGACGGGACCAGCCCGGTGATCACGTTGAACAATGTCGATTTGCCGGAACCGTTCGGGCCGATTACCGCGACCACGCCGCCGGCGGGCACGTCGATCGTGACCGCGTCCAGCGCCTTCAGGCCGCCGAAGGAGACGGTCACGCCGCGCACTTCCAGGGCCGGCGTGCCCGGCACGGTGTCTCCGGCCAGGCCCGACAGACGCAGCTCACCGAAGCCGCGCTGCACCACCGCGTGCTGCTGGTCGAAGCTCAGCGCCGCCGGCGGGCGATAGGCCGGGATCAGCCCCTGGCGGCGATACAGCATCATCGTCACCAGGATCAGGCCGAAGATCAGCTCGGTCGATTGGGTCAGATCGACCGACGCCAGCCACTGGTTGCCGATCATCTGCCCCAGGCTGTTGACCGCGCTGCTGAGATCGCCCAGCCACCAGGATTGCAGCAATTGCAGCACCACCGCCCCCGCGACCGCGCCCCATACGCTGCCGATGCCGCCGAACACGACCATCACCAGGATCATCACCGAGACCGGGAAATCGAACATGTCCGGTGTGGCGGTCTGCAACTTGGCGATGAACAGCACCCCGGTGGCGCCGGCGAAGGCCGCGCCGGTGGCAAAGGCCAGCAGCTTGAAGCGGGTGCGGTTCACGCCCATCGCCCCGGCCGCGATCTCGTCTTCGCGGATCGCCATCCAGGCCCGGCCGATACGCGAATCCCGTAGCCGTAGGCTGGCGAAGATCAGTGCGGCCACCAGGGCGATCGCGACATAGTAATAGGGGACGGAGTTGACCCCGAAGCCATGGCCGAACAGCACCGGCGCGCCAACGCCGTTCAACCCGGCCGCGCCATTGGTCAGACTGGACCAGTTGCGGAACACGATCGGCACGATCTCACCGAAGCCCAACGTGACGATCGCCAGGTAATCGCCGCGCAGCCGCAACGTGGGCGCGCCGAACGCCATGCCGCAGCCGGCCGCGACCACCGCGCCCAGCGGCACGCCGATCCAAAAGGACAGAGTGAAATGCACCACCTGGCCACCGGAATCGCCAGGGAACGGCAACACCAGCCCCAGATGTTGCAGCGGCACCCAGAACGGCCCCCAGGCGGGATGGAGCTGGAACGAATTCAGGATGCCATAGACATAGGCACCGATGGCGAAGAACGCGGCATAACCAAGGTCCAGCAGCCCGGCGAACCCCACCACGATGTTCAGCCCCAACGCCAGCGAGGCATAGATCGCCGCGTTCGCCAGGCTGTCGATATTCGCCTGGTTCGGAAACACGACCGGATACAGCACCGCGCAGGCGGCCAGGGCGGCGATCGCGGTGCCACGACGGCGCGCCTCGGGCACGGCGGCAAAGGGACGGGTCAACGCGGTGGCAACCGTACCGGAGGGCATCTCGATCTCCGGCTAGGATTTGTTGGGCGCGAGGCGCCCGAACAGCCCGGCCGGGCGGAACACCAGGACCAGAACCAGCATCGAGAAGATGATCACGTCCGACCATTCGGTGGCAATGAACTGGCCGCTATAGGCCTCGATCAGTCCGATCGCGAACCCGCCGACCATGGCGCCGGGAACATTCCCGATCCCGCCCAGGACGGCGGCGGTAAAGGCGCGCAGCCCGGCGGTGAAGCCGATCAGAAAACTGGTAAAATTGTAGTACAGCCCGAAGATCATCCCGCCCGCGCCCGCCAGCGCGGAACCAAGAAAGAATGCGGTCATGATGACCTTATCGACCTCCACCCCCATCATTCGTGCCGCTTCCGGGTCCTGCGCAGTGGCGCGCATCGCCTTGCCGAGGCGGGATTTCTGCACGAACACCCACAACCCCAGCATCAACAGCGGCGCGACGATCCAGATCAGCACTTCCTGCAGGGTTACCATTGCGCCGCCCACGGTCCAGTGCAGCGGCGGCAGCGGGTTCGGGAAATTCAGGGTCTGCGCGCTGGTCAGCAGCAGGATCACGTTGAACAGCACATAGGACACGCCGATGGTGGTGATCATGGCGGCCGGGCCGGTGACGTTGCGTAACGGCCGCAACGTCACCCGCTCGATCGCCACACCCAGCAAACCGGAGCCGGTCATGGTGACGACCAGCGCCGCCAGCAGCACGCCGATCAGCGGCAAACCGGTCAGGATCACCGTCTGCCCGGTCAGGCCGAAGCCCTGCAGCACCCATAGCGCCAGGAACGAGCCCGCCATGAACACGTTGAAATGGGCAAAGTTGATCAGCTCGAGGATGCCGTAGATCAGGGTGAAGCCGAGGGCGAGCAAAGCATACATCGCCCCCAGGCTCACGCCGTTGATCGTCTGCTGGAGCAGCAGCGCCGAAAAGGTCATGGGCGCGGCATCACACCTGCGGCGCGGTGCCGAGATAGTGATACTGCGCGATCATGTCATCCAGCGGCTTCGATGTGTCCTTGCGGATTTGATAGACGCTGACGGTGTGGCTGACCATGTCGCCGTATTTGTCGAACGCGACCACGCCCTGGATGGTGGGCGTCTTGGACACCGCAATCGCTGCCTGCATGGTCGCCTTGGTGATCGGCTTCTTCGCCGCCACCAACGATTTCACCGCGCCGATGATGATCAGGCCGGCGTCATAGGCGGTCAGCGCATAATCGTCCGGACCCATGCCGAACTTGGCCTTGTAGGCGCGGATCACGCCCTGCGCGGCGGGGCTGCCGACCAGATGCGGGGCAGCGATGGTCGCATACCAGCCCTCGGCCGCGGGGAACCCCGCCGCGGTCAGGATATCGGGGGCCACCATGCCGTCACCGCCGCCCTTGATCATCTTGGGAATGATCTGATACGCCTGCTTTACCAGCTTCACCCCGGCCTGATCGACGCCGCCGAAATACAGCGCCTGCGGGTTCATGGATTTGATCTTGGTCAGGGTGGTGCTGTAATCGGCATTCTTCGGGTCCAGCCGATCGCGGCCCATGACGTTCATGCCGATCTTCTTCGCCTGCCCCTCGAACGCATCGGCCAGCCCCACGCCATAGGCGCCGCTGTCGTCCAGGATATAGACCGATTTCACACCCAACTTCTTGGCATAGAACATCGTCATCTCCGGGCCCTGGAAGGCGTCGGTGGTGACGGTGCGGAAATAGATCGCCTTGCCGGCCGGCATGAACTCGGCGGCGAATTTCGGGTTGGTGATGTCGGGGTTGGTGGATGCCGGGGTGATGGTGGCGAGGCCGCCC
>DAHWDR010000017.1:0-11071 GCA_027330745.1 Acetobacteraceae bacterium
GTGCTGGCCGCCTTCGCCGCCGTGCTGGCGCTGGGCGCCTGCACGGTGGCCCCGCCCACCGGACCGTCGGTGATGGCGCTGCCCGGGAAGGGCAAAAGCTTCCAGGCGTTCCGCCAGGATGACGCCACCTGCCGCGGTTACGCCGAGCAGCAGATCGGCTACGCCGAGCCGGCCCAGGCCGCCACCGCCGCCGGCGTCGGCAGCGCGGTGATCGGCACGGCGCTGGGCGCGGCGGCGGGCGCGGCGATCGGGTCTGTCGGCGGGCAGGCGGGCGCCGGGGCGGCGATCGGTGGCGCGGCCGGCCTGCTGGGCGGCAGCGCGATCGGCGCCGACAACGCCGCGGCCAGCGCCGGCGGGCTGCAACGCCGCTATGACATCGCCTACACGCAATGCATGTACGCGCAGGGCGATCGGGTGGTGTCGCATCCGCCGGGCTATGGCGGCTGGCGCGGCGGCTATGGGAACCCTTACTACGCGCCGCCGCCGGTCTATTACGGACCGCCGCCGCTGTTCTTCGGGCCTGGGTATGGGCCGGATTGGCGCTGACCCCACTGGCGCTGACACCCGCACCGAAATCCGCGCGCTCACCGGCCTGCGCGGCGTGGCCGCGTGTTGGGTCATGCTGTATCACAGCCGGGTCTGCTGGCACTGCGCGCTGCCGGTCCGTAGCCTGATCCACCATGGCTACCTGGCGGTGGACCTGTTCTTCGTGCTCAGCGGCTTCGTCCTGGCGATGACGCATGGCGCCGAGTTCGCCGCCGCCGGCCCCACCCTCCAAGCGGTCCAGTGGCGGTTCCTGCGCCGCCGCTTCGCCCGCACCTATCCGTTATTCGCGCTGGTCACGCTGGCCAGTTTCGCGCTGGCCGGCGCAGGCGCGTTCCCCCGCCAGCCCGCAATCCCGCTCGCCGTCCTGCCGCGCGATCTGCTGCTGCTACAGGCTTGGCCGATCGGTGCGGTGATCCCCCGGATCGCCCATGCGGCAACCAAGGCGGCCCCGATCGTCGGCCCCGGCTGGTCGATCAGCACCGAGTGGGGCGCCTATCTCCTGTTCCCGTTCCTGTGCGCGCTGACGCTGCGGGCGCGTCCGGTCACCGCCGCCGCCGCCGCCGCGCTGGCCGCTGCGGTGCTGATCGCGCTGAGCCTGCGCCCCGACGCGGCGGTGCACGAGGCCGGGTTCCGCCAAGGCCCGCTCGACGTGTTCGTCGCCAACACGTTCTGGCCCGGGCTGCGCTGCCTGGCCGGGTTCTGTCTCGGTCTGCTGGCGTTCCGCTGCCGCATTCCGGGCCGAGTGGACCGGCCCGGCCGGAGCGGCCTCCCGGGCCAGGCCGGCCCGCGCCTGGCCCTGGCCGCGACCCTCGGCCTGCTGGTGGCGCTTTCCGTGCCCGGATCCGACCTGGCCGATCTGGCTCTGTTCGTCCTGCTGGTGGCCGCGCTGGCCACCGACCGCGGCGCGATCGCCGGGCTGCTCGGCTGGGGGCCGATCTACTGGCTCGGTACGGTCTCCTACTCGATCTATCTGGTGCACGCGCCGATCCTGCAACTGGTGCGCGGCCAGATCCCGCCCGGCGTGCACGGGCTTGCCGCGCTGGCGCTGGATGTGGCGGTCTGGGGCGGCGTGCTGGCGGTCTCGGCGCTGACCTATGCCGGGATCGAGCGTCCGGCGCGGCGCTGGCTGAACCGCCCCGCCCGGCGTCCGGTGGTGGCGTGAACGTCAGCCGCCGGTCTCGGACCGAAACCCGGGCCATGCCGACGGGCGTTCCCGCGCAAGCGCGACCGATCTCCCCCCGCCGCGGCGCGGTTGACCCCAGCCCTCGGCCCCCCCAGTGTCCCCACCCGCCATGAATACCCCCCCATCCCGGCCCATCCCGTCCCGCCCGGTCCCGCCGGGCCTCGATCCCCGGGCCGCCGCTATTCTGCGCGAAGTGGTCGAACAATACGTGGAAACCGGCGAACCGGTCGGCTCGCGCACGCTCTCCCGCGTGCTCCCGCTTGGCTTGTCCCCGGCCAGCATCCGCAACGTCATGGCCGATCTGACCGATGCCGGCCTGCTGTTCGCCCCGCACACCTCCGCCGGCCGTCTGCCGACCGAGCGCGGCCTGCGCCTGTTCGTGGACGGTCTGCTGCAATTCGGCGAACTGACCGACGAAGACCGCAGCTCCATCACCGCGTCCCTGGCGATCTCGGGCCGCAGCCTGGAGGACACGCTGGCGGATGCCTCCACCCTGCTCTCCGGCCTGTCCGCCGCCGCCGGGCTGGTGCTGGCGCCCAAGGCCGAGGGGCCGCTGAAGCATATCGAGTTCGTTCCCCTCGGCCCCGGCCGCGCGCTCACGGTCCTGGTCGCCGCCGACGGGCATGTGGAAAACCGCGTCATCGACACCCCCGCCGGCCTGCCGCCGAGCGCGTTGCAGGAGGCCAGCAACTACCTCAACGCCCGTGTCATCGGCCGCCCGCTGCCCGCGCTGCGCCGCCTGGTCGCCGAGGAGATGGCCGCCAACCGCACCGAACTCGACTCGCTGACCGCCGAGGTGGTGGCAACCGGGCTTGCCACCTGGTCCGGCGAAGGCCGCTCCGGCAGCCTCATCATCCGCGGCCAGGCCAATCTGCTGGCCGACATCACCGAGCTGGAACGGGTCACCTCGATCCAGCGCCTGTTCGAGCAGCTGGAGGCGCAGGACACCATGCTGCGCCTGCTTGAACTGGCCGAGGCATCCGACGGCGTGCGCATCTATATCGGCGCCGAAAGCGGCCTGGCCGGCACCACCGGCGTGTCGATGGTGGTTTCCCCGGCGCGCGGCGAAGGCGGGCGGATCGTCGGCGCGATCGGCGTGATCGGACCAACGCGGATCAATTACGGGCGGATCATTCCGGTGGTGGATTACACGGCGCGCGTGATCGGGCGGCTGCTGGGCTGAGGGTTTGCGCGTGGCGCGGTGTCGCGCCGGCGCGCGAGCGCGTCCACCAGCCGCCGCGCCGGTCCGCTCGCGCGCCAGAACCGGCTCGCCACGATCGCGGCGCGGGCCGCCTCGGCCGTCGTGGCACGCGCCTCGGCGCGGGACAGCGCCGCGGACAGTACCGCCACCTCCGCCGCCAACCGCGCTTCGGTCGTCGCCGCCGCCGCCGCGCCGGCCGCCAATTCCTCCCGCAACCCCGCCACCAGATGCGCCAGGGCGGCGATCCGCCCCGCCTCCGGCTCCGGCCCCGGCGGCGGGGCCAGCGCCTCGATCGCCGCACTGCCATGCGGCCGGGCGAGCGGGGCGAGTTCCACCGCATAGGCCGCGCGCAGCCCGGTGCAGACCGCGCCGAACGCCGCCGCCCCGTCCAGCCCGCGCTCCTCCTCCCAGGATTTCAGCCGGTCGATCAGGTCGTAGCTGGCCCGCAGCAGCGCCACCGCCTGGGTGGCATCGTCGGGCGCGGCGGCGGGGCGGGCGCCGGTCCAGCGATCGATCGCGTCATGGGCGAAGCGCGCGAGATCCCGCCGCGCCACCCCCACCCGCACGCGATCGGGGCGCGACGTATAGCGATTGGTCTTCTCCACCCACTCCGCCACCGAGCGGTGCGAGAGGTGATGGATCACCGCCCCGCCATCGGGCGGGACCTGGAACTGCCGGTCGGTCCGGGCCTCGATCCCGCAATGGACCGTGGCGGCGAAGCTCACGGCGTCGCGGCGGAACAGGCGCGGGTGCCATTCGGGCCAGTAATAGGCGCCGGGTTCGTGGCGCCCCAGGATGTATTCGCGTCGCGGCAGGGCGAACAGATCGGCGCGGGGGGCGACCAGTTCGGCGTCGATGAAGCGGCACAGCGCCGGGTCCAGACATTCGTCGTCATCCAGCAGCAGCACCCACGCGCCGCGCGACTGCGCCACCGCGAAGCCCCTGGTTTCCTCCACCGTCGGCGTGCGCGGCACGCGGATCACGCGATCGGCCAGCGGCAGCGCCCGCTCGGCGGTGCCGTCGGTGGAGGCTTTGTCGATCACCACCACTTCATCGGCAAAACTCAGCGCGCCCAGACAGGTCTCGATCGCCCAGGCGCGGTTGCAGGCGATCACGACGGCGCTGAGGGTCTCGCGGTGCATCGCGCGATGCTAGAAGGGACCGGTAAACGCCGGGTTGATGCCGCGGCGGGAAACCGGCAGGCTTGGCGCATGACGCTTCGCCTCTGGCCACGCGGCCTGGCCGCCCGCACCGCACTGGTTCTGGTCGCCGGGTTGATGCTGGTGCAAGGCGCCGCGCTGACCCTGGACGCGCTGGACCGGATCGATTTGCTGCGGCTGGAGCAGGCGCGCGGCCTCGCGTTCCGCGTGATGGCGGTCTATCGCAGCGTGATCGAGGTACCGCCGCCGCAGCGCGCCGCCGTGCTGGCCGAGTTCCACCGCCCGCCCGGGGTGACGATGCAACTGGCGGATCGCCCGCCGCTGTCCCCTCCGCCCGCGCCGTTCTGGGTGCAGCGGCTGCTGCGGGTCAATCTGGCGCTGTCGCCGATGCGGCCACGGACGCGCCCGCGCCGGATCGTGATCCGGGGCGGGCTGGCGCAGGGCCGGGTGGTGCTCGGGCTGTTGCTGCCTGGCGACAATGGATGGCTGGACGTCGGGGTGCCGGTGCCGCCGCTGCGACCGTGGCGCGCGCCCGGGTTCCTGTGGGCGCTCGCGCTGATGACGGTGGTGGCCGCCGCGCTGTCGGTCTGGGCGGTGCGGCGGCTGATCGGGCCGGTCGCCACGCTGGCCGCCGCGGCCGAGGCGCTGGGGCGCGACGTGAACGCCCCGCCGCTGCCCGAGGACGGTCCGCTGGAAGTCGCCACCGCCGCGCGCGCCTTCAACACCATGGCCGGCCGCATCCGCCGCTTCGTGCAGGACCGCACCGATCTGCTGGCCGCCATCGGCCACGACCTGCGCACCCCGATCACCCGGTTGAAACTGCGCGCCGAGTTCGTGGAGGACGACGAGCAGCGCCGCAAGATCCTGGCCGATCTGGACGAGCTGGAAACGATGGTCGCGGCCACGCTGGCATTCGGGCGCGATTCACGGGCCTCGGAAGCGGTCGTGTCGCTGGACCTGGTGGAGCTGCTGCGGACCGTGCTGGACGAGGCCGCCGATGCGCGCCCCGAGGCGGCGGAGGCAATCACCTTCGATGGCCCGCCGCATCTGACGTTCCGGGGCCGTACCCTGTCGCTGAAACGCGCCTTCGCCAATCTGGTGGCGAACGCGCTGGCTTATGGCGGCGCGGCACGGCTGCGGCTGCTGGCGGAAGACGCGTCCGGGATGGTGACGGTGGAGATCGAGGATGACGGCCCCGGCATCCCGCCCGAGGAGCTGGACCTGATGTTCGAACCGTTCCGCCGCGGCGAGCCGAGCCGGAACAAGGAGACCGGCGGGGTGGGGCTGGGATTGCCGATCGTGCGGAACATCCTGCGCGCGCATGGCGGTGACGTGACCTTGGCGAACCGGGCACCGCACGGGCTGCGGGCAACGGTGCGGCTGCCGGCGTGACGCGGGCGCGCCGGGGCGCGTTCGCACTTGACTCCCGGAATGTCTTCCTGTAGTTTGCTTCGGGAATGGCAAGGCGTCGGGGATCGAACTGACCCACGACCACGCGCCGCGGGCGCTGGTCACGGGCCTCCCGGTTTGCGATGGTCGCCCCGATGTCCGGAATCCGCGCCATGACCGACGCCGCCCCCCTGCCCCGCACGCCGTCCCTGCGTCTGGACGGACGGCGCGCACTGGTCACCGGCGCCGGGCGCGGCATCGGCCTGGCCGCCGCCACCGCGCTGGCGGAAGCCGGCGCCCATGTCATCCTGGCCGCGCGGACCAGCGCCGAGGTGGAACAAGCCGCCGCCGCGCTGCGCGCCGGCGGTTACTCGGCCGAGGCACTGACCCTCGACGTGACCGATCCGGCCGCCGCGATCCCGCCGGTGCAGATCCTGGTCAATAACGCCGGCACCAACCGGCCCCGGCATTTCCTGGACGTCACCGGCGAGGACTACGACGCCATCATGGGCCTGAACCTGCGCGCCGCGTTCTTCATCGCCCAGGCCGCGGCGCGGACGATGGTCGCGGCCGGGCGCGGCGGGTCGATCATCCATATGTCGTCGCAGATGGGTCATGTCGGCGGGGCCAATCGCAGCGTGTATTGCGCGTCCAAGCACGCGCTGGAGGGGCTGACCAAGGCGATGGCGATCGATCTGGCCCCGCACGGCATCCGCGTGAACACGATCGGGCCGACCTTCACCGAAACGCCGCTGACCCGGCCGTTCTTCGCCGACGCGGCGTTCCGCGACGACACGCTGCGCCGGATCAAGCTGGGACGGCTCGCGCAGCCCGAGGACATGATGGGCGCGGTGGTGTTTCTCGCCGCCGATGCCAGCGCCATGATCACCGGCACCTCGCTGCTGATCGATGGCGGCTGGACCGCCGAATAACGGAGACGGACATGATACGCGTGCTGAAATCCGGCATCTCGGACGCCGACAAATTCGCCGCCGACCGCGCCGTGCGCGAAACGGTGGAGCGGATGCTGGACGCGATCGCCGCGCGCGGCGATGCGGCGGTGCGGGAATACTCGGCGCAGCTGGATCACTGGGAACCACAATCGTTCCGCCTGTCGCAGGATGAGATCGACGCCTTGATCGCCACACTGCCGGCGCAGGCAATCGCGGACATCACCTTCGCCCAGGCGCAGGTGCGTCGCTTCGCCGAAGCCCAGCGCGCCGCGTTGCGCGACATCGAAGTGGAAACCTTGCCCGGGGTGCGGCTGGGCCACAAGAACATCCCGGTTGCCGCGGTGGGATGCTACGTGCCGGGCGGGCGCTACCCGATGGTGGCCTCGGCGCATATGTCGGTGCTGACCGCGAAAGTGGCCGGCGTGCCGCGCGTGATCGCGGCCACCCCGCCGCTGCACGGGGTCGCGCCGGCGGCCACCATCGCGGCGATGGCGCTGGGCGGCGCGGACGAGATCTACCTGTTGGGCGGCGTCCAGGCGGTGGCGGCGATGGCGCTGGGCACCGGGTCGATCGCCCCGGTCGATATGCTGGTGGGACCAGGCAACGCCTATGTCGCGGAAGCGAAACGCCAGCTATTCGGCCGCGTCGGCATCGACCTGCTCGCCGGCCCCACCGAGACGCTGATCATCGCCGATGACAGCACGGACGCCGAGATGTGCGCCACCGACCTGCTGGGTCAGGCCGAGCACGGGCCGACCTCGCCGGCGATCCTGCTGACATCCTCGGCGCGCATCGCCGCGCAGATCGAAGCCGAAATCGCGCGCCAGCTCGCGCGCCTGCCCACCGGGGAGATCGCCGGCCAGGCCTGGCGCGATTACGGCCAGGTTATTCTATGCGATACCGATATGGAACTGCTGGCCGAGGCCGACCGCATCGCCTCGGAACACGTGCAGGTGCTGACGCGCGATCCGCACTGGTTCCTGGAGCGGATGCGGAATTACGGCGCCCTGTTCCTGGGGCCGGAGACCAACGTGGCGTATGGCGACAAGGTGATCGGCACCAACCACACGCTGCCGACCAAGCGCGCGGCACGCTACACCGGCGGGCTATGGGTGGGGAAATTCCTCAAGACCGTGACCTATCAGCAGGTGACGGCGGAGGCGACCGCGGCGATCGGGGAAGTCTGCGCGCGGCTATGCGACATCGAGAATTTCGCCGGACACGGCGAACAGGCGCGGCTGCGGGTGCGCCGCTATGGCGGGCGCAACGCCTAGCGGCGGCCGATGCCCGGCGGGCATCGCCACCATAGGAACCCGGCATTTCCCTCCGCTGCGCCGCGCCATTAGGTTGCGTTTCGCAGCACCCAAACCCCACGGAGGAACCGATGCTGAAAATCACTGGTCTTTTTGCCGCCGCTCTGCTGGCGACCGCACCTGTCGCGTTCGCCCACAGCATGAAGCACCCGGCGCCGATGTGGCGCAGCACGCAGCTGATCGGCACGCCGGTCTATAACACCCAGCACCAGAAGATAGGCACCATCGCCGAGGTCCTGGTCTCCCCCAACGGTCACGAGACCGAGGCGGTGCTGGCGGTCGGCAGCTTCGTCGGCGGCAAGAAGGACGTCGCGGTGCCGCTGGACCACCTGAAGCTGGCTGGCACCACGATGGCGATGGCGCACGCGACCAAGACGGACCTGATGGCGATGGCGCCGTATCAGATCGGCCAGTCCGGCGGCTGAGCCCGACGCCCGGCAGCGGGGACGGTCAGGCCGCCCCCGCGCGCGCGGCGCGGTATTCGCGGCGCACGATGTCCAGCAACTCGACCGCCGAGGTCTCGGCGGCAGCGCTTTCATATGTTACCTCGCCGTGCTGCATCAGCATCACGCGATCGCAGATCTCCAGGGTCTGGGCATAGTTATGCGCGATCATCACGATCGCGATATCACCGCGGGCCTTGAGGCGCTCGATCAGATCGATGATCAACCCTGCCTCGCGCGCGCCCATCGCCGCCAGCGGTTCGTCCAGCAGCAGGATGCGCGCGTTGGACGCAACCGCGCGCGCCACCGCGATCGCCTGGCGCTGCCCCCCGGAAAGCTGGCCCGCTTCCAGGTCCACGGACGGGATGTTGACGCCGATATCGGCCAGCGCCGCCTCTGCCTGCCGCCGCATCGCCTTGTGATCCAGCAGCCGGAACGGCCACGGGCGCAGGAGCTCTCGATTCAGGAACAGATTGTGATAGATCGACAACCCGTTCACCAGCGCCAGGTCCTGGTACACGCACTCGATCCCGAAGCCGCGCGCCCGATCCACCGAGGTCAGCGTGACCGGCGCGCCATCGACGAACACCTGCCCGGATGTGGGCTGGTGATACCCGGTCAGGATCTTCATCAGGGTGGATTTCCCCGCCCCGTTATCGCCCAGAATCCCCAGCATCTCCCCGCGCGCGACATGCATCGACACGCCGGCGAGCGCGGTGACGTGGCCGAAGGATTTGACGATGTTCTCGGCCCGCAGCGCCTCGGTCATGTCCGCACCCCGCCGCGCAGCCGCGCCAGGTGGATATTCGCCACCATCGCCAGCAGGATCGCGGCACCGATGATGATATCGAACGTGAACGCATTGATCCCCTGCAAGGTGAACCCGTCCTGCAGCACGCCCAGCACGATCCCGCCGACCAGCCCGCCGACGATGGTGCCCGCCCCGCCGGCGATCGCGGTGCCGCCGATCACGCCGGATGCGACACCCAGGAACATGATGTTCGATCCGCCGGCCAGCGGATCGGTGGAGCCGATGCGGAACGCTTCCAACAGCCCCGCGAACCCGCCCAGCGTGCTGGTGAGGATGAAATTGCCCATGCGGATGCGGTCGATATCGATCCCGGCTTCGGCCGCCGCGATCGCGTTGCCGCCGGTGGAGATGGTGTGCAGCCCCCAGCGCGTGTGCCGCAGCACGATATGCATCACCGCCACCACCGCCAGCGCCCAACAGATCTCGGCGTACCCCCAGTTACCCAGGATGTTGGTCAGCAGCTTCCCGCCCGGCGTATCGGCGGGAAATCCGCGCGAGATGGTCAGGGTCAGTCCGGTAATCAGGAACAGCATCCCGAGCGTGGTGATGAACGAGGGCACGCGCAGCCGCAACGTAATCAGCCCGATGATCCAGCCGATCCCCGCGCAGACCGCCAGCGCCACGGCCATCGCCAGGACCACCGGCAGGCCGGCATCGTGGGCGCGCTCCATCACGAACGGCGCCAGCGCGAACACCTGGCCCACCGACAGATCGATCTCACGGCAGATCAGCAGCATGATCTCGCCGCAGGCGATGATCACCGGCGCGGCGATGAACTGCGACAGGGTCTCCAGATTCGCGTTGGTCAGGAAGTTGACGTTGGCGAACTGGAAGTAGATGACCAGGACCACGGCGACGACGATGACGCTGGCCTCGGGGCGCAGCAGGAAACCGTGCAGGCGGCGCGCGAGGCCGCCTGCCGGTGTGGTCGCGGTCAAGACGTCAGCCCGCGATCGGGCCGGAGCGCGGCAGGATCTGCGGCGCCGCGGCGCTGCCCTCGTACCGGGTCTTGGTGGTCAGATACGGCTTCACCGCGCCCTTGGTCACGAATTTCAACCCCGTGTTGACGTTCGCCGGCCCGACCAGCCCGCCGGAGGACTTGAACATGAACATTTCCATCACGGTATAGAACCCTTGCAGATAGGGCTGCTGGTCGATCACGAAATCCAGATACCCATCGTTCACCGCTTGCAGCGATCGTGGCAGCAGATCGAACCCGCCGCCATGCACGCCCTTCTTCGGCAGGTCGTATTGCCGCATCACCTGACCCACATTCATGGTATCGCCGCCGCCCGATCCGAACATGCCCTTTACATCCTGGTTGCCCAGGTAATAGGCGCGGATCTTCGACAGGGACACATTGGCGGTGGGGTCCGTGGCGATCATATGCGCTTCGATCTTCGCGCCGGATTTCTTGATACTGTCCATCGCGCCGTCGATGCGCGGTTGCAGGTTCAACTGCCCGGGCGTGGCGATGAACAACGCGACCTTGCCGGTTTTCACCAGTTCCACGATCTTGCTGCCCATCATCTGGCCGGACAGGAACAGATCCTGACCGATATAGGCCAGACGTTCGTTGGCGCTGCCGCGCGGCGCGTCTGCATTATACGAGAACACCGGAATGCCGGCCGCCATCGCGCGCTTGACCGGACGATCGAAGCCGCGCGGATCGACGATGGCGACGGCGATTGCATCGGCCTTGCCGGCAACCGCGGCATTCATGGCATTGACCATCTGCGCCACGTCGGACGTTTCGGACCCGGTCCACTGATAATCGCACCCGAGCAGCGCGCAGGCATCGTGGATGCCGTACTGCGTCGGCACGAAGAACGGGTTGGTCGTGACGTGGTTGACGAACACGAATTTCCACCGCGGATGCGCGGGGAACGGCCCGGCGGTGGCGGCGCGGGCGCGGCTGGCGGCGGCGAGCAGCGCGGCGGCGGAGCCGGCGGTCACGCCCAGCATCGTGGCGCGGCGGGGCAGACGCGCCGCCACGTGTTCGGCGGCCTGGTCGTCGGTGCGGTCGGTCATCGGGACGCTCCTCAATGTTTTGGCGCGGGGGTTCTTGGCGC
>DAHWDR010000018.1:0-1564 GCA_027330745.1 Acetobacteraceae bacterium
CGCACGGGCTGTATTTCGACTCCTCCGCCATGCTGATCACCTTCGTGCTGTTCGGCAAATGGCTGGAGGCACGGGCGCGGCGCAGCACCGCCGCCGCCATTACCGCGCTGATGCGGCTGCGCCCGGCCACCGCCAGGGTCCGCCGGGACGGTGTGGAAACCGAGACCCCGATTACCGCGGTTCGGGTCGGGGATGTGGTGATCGTGCGGCCGGGGGAGCGTATTCCAGTCGATGGCCGCATACAGGACGGGCGGGGCGCCATCGACGCATCGATGCTGACCGGCGAGAGCCTGCCAGTGGAGCACGGCAAGGGCGACACCGTGGCGGCGGGGTCGATCGATACCGATGGGCACCTGACCATCGAAACCACCGCGGTCGGCGCCGAGACCATGCTGTCGCGCATCGTGCGACTGGTGGAGGACGCCCAGGCGACGAAAGCCCCGATTCAGCGGCTGGCCGACCGGGTCAGTGCCGTGTTCGTGCCCGTCGTGCTGGGGATAGCGCTGGCGACGCTTGCCGTGTGGCTGACGACCGGAGCCTCCACCGCGAACGCCGTGCTGTATGCGGTGTCGGTGCTGGTGATCGCCTGCCCGTGCGCGCTGGGTCTGGCGACCCCGACCGCCATCATGGTCGGCACCGGCCTGGCCGCCCGCCGGGGTATCCTGATCCGCGATGCCGCCGCGCTGGAACGGGCGCACGCGGTGCAGGTCATAGCCTTCGACAAGACCGGCACGCTGACGCTTGGGAAACCCGCTTTGGCTAAGATCGAACCGCCGGAATATCTGGCCGACGCCGCGGCGTTGCAGGCTGGCAGCGAACATCCGCTAGCGGAAGCGGTTCGGGTCGCGGCAAGCGGGCTGGTGCTGCCCCCGGTCAGCGATTTCCGCACGCTGCCGGGATTGGGCGTCAGCGGCGTGGTCAACGGGCGGGAGCTGCTGCTGGGCAACGCGGCGATGATGGCTGAGCGGGGACTTGCGCTGGGGACATTCGCGGATGAGGCGGCGGCGATGGCGATGGCGGGCAACAGCGTGTCCTTCCTCGCCGAACCCGCCGGCGTGCTGGCGGTTCTTGGTTTCGCGGACACCGTCAAGCCCGGCGCCCGGGCGGCCATCGCCCGGCTGCACGCCATGGGGCTGCGCACCGTCATGCTGACCGGCGATGGCGAGGGTTCGGCACAATCGATCGCCAGCCAGGTGGGCATCGGTTCGGTGCGCGCGCGCATCCTGCCGGCTGACAAAGCCCGGGCGGTGGCGGAGCTGCGCGCCGACGGGTCGGTGGTGGCGATGGTGGGCGACGGTATCAACGACGCCCCTGCCCTGGCGGCGGCGGATATCGGCATCGCCATGGCCGGCGGGACGGACGTCGCGATGGAAACCGCCGGTATCACCCTGATGCGGGGGGATTTGTCGCTGGTCGCCGACGCGATCGACATTTCCCGCAGGACGACGCGGAAAATCCGGCAGGGCCTGTTTTGGGCCTTTGCCTATAATCTGCTGGGGATTCCGCTGGCGGCGCTGGGGTATCTCAGCCCCATGCTGGCCGGCGGGGCGATGGCGCTGTCGTC
>DAHWDR010000030.1:0-12293 GCA_027330745.1 Acetobacteraceae bacterium
TGAGCCAGATGGTTGCGGATGTGGTCCTCCACGACCTCCGCCATCAGCCCGGCCATCGCGCCACGGGCGCCGGCGATCAGGTGCAACAACGCGCTACACTCGGCTTCAGCCAGCAAGGCGCGTTCGATCGCGTCGATCTGCCCGCGCAGGCGGCGGATGCGGGCCAGCAGGCGCGGACGCTGTTCAGCGGCATGGGCCATGCGCAGTAGAATAGGGTAGGGGGCTACCCTATACAAGCCCCACCCGACGCGCGCTTGCTTGCGCCGCGCCCGCGCCGGATAACCCACGCCGCCACCGCCCCGGACCCAGAATATGCCCGACCTCCACCGTTCCCGCGTGCTCATTATCGGCGCCGGCCCCGCCGGCTATACCGCCGCGATCTACGCCGCCCGTGCCGGGCTGTCCCCGCTACTGGCGACCGGGCTGACGCCGGGCGGGCAACTGACCATCACCACCGATGTCGAGAACTATCCGGGCTTCGCCGAGGTCATCCAGGGTCCGTGGCTGATGGAGCAGATGGCAGCGCAGGCAACCCATGTCGGCACCAAAATCCTGTTCGATCCGATCGTCGCCGCAGACCTGTCCGTGCGTCCGTTCCGGTGCCAGGGCGATTCCGGCGATACCTACCTGGCCGACGCCGTGATCATCGCGACCGGCGCCGAGGCGCGCTGGCTCGGGCTTCCGTCCGAGAAGCGCTACGCCGGGCGGGGCGTGTCCGCTTGCGCCACCTGCGACGGATTCTTTTTCCGCGGCAAAAATGTAGTGGTGGTCGGCGGCGGCAATACCGCGGTGGAGGAGGCGTTGTACCTGACCCATCACGCCACCCACGTCACCCTGATCCATCGCCGCGACCGGCTGCGGGCGGAAAAAATCCTGCAGGACCGCCTGTTTGCCAGTCCGAAGATCGACCTGGTCTGGAATGCGACGGTTGCCGAGATCCTGGGCGCGGGCACGCCCGAGACCGTCACCGGCGTGCGCCTGACTGACACGGCAACCGGCGCGGAACGAATCCTGCCGACCGATGGCGTGTTCATCGCCATCGGCCACGCGCCCAACACTGCCCTGTTCGCCGGCCAACTGGCGATCGACGCCGAGGGCTATATCCGCACCACCGCGGGCAGCACCCGCACGACGATCCCCGGCGTGTTCGCGGCCGGCGACGTGCAGGACAAGATTTTCCGTCAGGCTGTGACCGCCGCGGGGACCGGCTGCATGGCCGCGCTGGAGGCGGAGAAATATCTGGCGACGACCTGACGACGGTCCGACGACGATCTGACGACCCTGGCATGAACGCCGGGCGGATGGACCTCCGCGCGCTGCTCCCGTAGCGTTTCCGGACCGTAAGCCAGGGGACGCCAGGATGCCGCTCGATATCGCCGAAGAACACCGGATGCTCGCCGATCTGGTCGCGAAATTTGTCGATCGGGAGCTGATGCCGCTGGAGAAATCCGTGCTGGCGCGCGAGGCCGCAGGCCAGAAATTCGGTCTCACGGCCGAAGAAGAAGCCCCGCTGCTGGCGAAATGCCGCGAACTCGGCCTGTGGGCGCTGGATGTGCCGGAGGAACTCGGGGGCGCCAACCTGCCCAGCGTCGCGCTGATGGCGATCAACGAGGAGCTGGGCCGCACCGTCGTGCCCTTCACCTTTCCGCCCGACAGTCCGAACCTGCACATGCTGCTCGCGGTCGCCAGCCCCGAGCAGCGCGAGAAATACCTCAAGCCTTACGCGGAGGGCAGCGCGGTCTCGGCCATCGCCATCTCCGAACCCGGCGCCGGCGGCGATCCCGCCGGCATGACCACGCGCGCGGTCCAGGACGGCGCGGACTGGGTCATCAACGGGCGCAAGATATGGGTCAGCCGCGTCCCCTCGGCCGATTTCCTGATCGTCATGGCCCGCACCGGCGACGGCAAACGTCAGGAAGGGATTTCCGCCTTCATCGTCGAACGCGGCACCAAGGGTTTCATCATCGAGCGCGAGATCGCCATGATCGGCGGGCGGCGCACCTATGAACTTGTATTCGATGACTGCCGCATCCCGGCCTCCCATCTGCTCGGCCAGATCGGCCGCGGCTTCGCGCCGATGCAGTTGCGCCTGACGGTGCGGCGGTTGCAGATGGGCGCCTGGTGCCTGGGCATCGCGCGGCGCGCGCTGGAGATGATGTGCGAGCAGGCGAAGAATCGCGTCACCTTCGGCGCGAAACTGTCCGACCGCCAGGCGATCCAGTGGTGGGTGGCCGAGGCGGCAACGCAGATCCACGCGTGCCGCCTGATGGTGATGGACGCCGCCGCCAAGCATGATTCCGGCCAGGATGTGCGCACCGAAGCGTCCATGATCAAGGTCTTCGCCACCGAAATGGCCGGGTCCGTCACCGACCACGCGATGCAGACCTTCGGCGCGATGGGCATGACCAAGGAATTGCCGTTGCAGCTTCTGGCGCAGCAGGTGCGCGTGATGCGGGTCTATGAAGGCCCCTCGGAGGTCCACCGCATGGTGATCGCGCGCCGTATCCTCAACGATCGGCGCTGAGCGGTGCACGCGCTGGAGCGGTTTTTCTGGCCGCGTGGCGTGGCGGTGATCGGCGCCTCGCCCGACCCGCACAGGATCCGCGGGCTGCTTTTGGCGCATCTGCGCAACAACGGGTTCGCGGGCCGGATTGTTCCGGTCAATCCCAGTTATGCGGAGATCGACGGGCTGGCGTGCTATCCCTCGCTGACCGCGGCCGGCGGCGATCCGATCGATCTTGCCGCCATCGCCGTCCCCGCCGCCGCGGTGCCGGCCGCGCTGGATGATTGCGCGCGCGCCGGCGTGCCGTATGCGGTGGTGATCACGTCGGGCTTTGCCGAGCAGGCAGGCACCGGCGCCGCCCAGGATCGGCTGACCCACCCCGGCGGACCGCGCGTCGCCGGGCCGAATTGCGAGGGTTTCTACAACGCGCCCGGGAATGTCGCCGTTACCTTCAGCCCCACCGTGGAAGCCCGCGCCACCGACGCCGCGCTGACCACGAAACGTCTTGGTGTGATCGCGCAATCGGGCGGGATCGGTTTTTCGCTGTTCCAGCGTGCCCGCGCCGCGGGGCTGGCGATCAGCTACGCCATCTCCACCGGCAACGAGGCGGATCTGACCGCGGCCGATTTCCTGGACTACATGATCGCGGACCCGCGCACGGATGCGGTGCTGATGTTCTGCGAGGCGATCCGCGACCCGGCCCGCTTCATCGCCGCCGCCGATGCGGCGCGGGCGGCGGGCAAGCCGATCATCGCGATCAAAGTGGGCCGCTCGGAAGCCGGAAGCCGGGCCGCCGCGTCCCATACCGCGGCATTGTCCGGCGCTGCTACCGCGTACAGCGCCGTGTTTGCCGCCCATGGCGTGATGGAGGCCGCGGACCCGGCCGAGGCAGTCGCACTCGCCGGCCTTGCCTTGACCACCCCTCCGCCACGCGGGCGGCGGGTCGGCGTCATCACCGTCTCGGGTGGGGGCGGGGCGTGGATGGCCGATACGCTGACGGCAAACGGACTGGTTCTGCCGACGCTGTCCGCGTCGTTGCAGGACGCGATCCGGGAATACACCCCAAGCTACGCCGCGCCCGCCAATCCGGTCGATACCACCGCGCAGGGATCGAACACCGGGCCGATGCTGATGCGCACGCTGGGGTTGCTGGCGGACAGCGATGAGATCGACAGCCTGGTCCTGGTCAGCTCGTTTGCCAGCGAGACCCGCAGTACGCTGGACCCGGCGCTGATGGGCCCGATCGTGGCGCGGGCAGAAAAGCCGGTGGTGGTGTGGAGCTACACCGAACCCTCCGGCTTCGGGCGCGCGCGGGCCGCCGAATGCGGCGTGTTCCTGCATGTGGATTTGCGCGCGCTGGGGTCGGCGCTGGGGAAATACACCGCCTGGGCGGAGCAGACCCCGCGCATCCCGCCGGCGCCGCTGGCCACGCTGCCGGTGCCCGCCGGGCTGCCGCCGGTCCTGACCGAGTATCGCGTGAAATCCCTGCTGGCCGCCCATGGCCTGCCGCCGTCGCCCGACCGCCTGGCGCGCAGCGGTGGCGAAGCCGTCGCCGCGGCCGATGCCCTCGGCTACCCGGTCGCGTTGAAAATCCAGTCCCCCGACATCCCACACAAGACCGAGGCCGGCGGCGTGCGTCTGAACCTGCGCGATCCCGCAGCGGTGGCGGAAGCCTACGCCGCCATCGCCGCGGCCGTCGCCGCACGCGCGCCGGGCGCCACGATCGAGGGTATTCTGGTCAGCCGCATGGCGCCGCCCGGCGTCGAGATCGCCATCGGTACCGTCGATGACCCGACCTTCGGCCCGATCCTGATGCTGGGCCTGGGCGGCACCGCGATCGAGATTTTCGGCGACGTCGCTCATCGCCCCGCGCCGGTCAGCCCGGCCGAGGCCGAGGCGATGCTCGCCAGCCTGACCGCGTCCCGGCTGCTGCGCGGCTTCCGTGGTGCCCCCGCGATCCCGACCGCGCCGGTGGCGGCGCTGGCGTCCCTGATCTCGCGGATCGCGTGCGCGCAACGCGGGCGGATCGCGGAGCTGGAGTTCAACCCGGTGATCCTGCACGCGGACGGATCGGGGGTGACGATTGCCGACGCACTGGCCTTGCTACGATAACGACCGCACCCGGGGAAACGCAACAATGTCCGAAACTGAAGAATACGACTACATCATCGTCGGCGCCGGTTCGGCCGGTTGCGTGCTGGCGAATCGCCTGACCGCAAACCCGCACGACCAGGTCCTGCTGCTGGAAGCCGGCGGGAAGGACACCAACCCGTGGATCCACATCCCCGCCGGATTCTTTCGCAACATCTTCCACCCCAACCTCACCTGGGTGTTCGAAACCGAACCGATTCCCACGCTGGACAACCGCCGGATGCCCTGGCCGCGCGGGAAGGTGCTGGGCGGTTCGTCCTCGATCAACGGGCTGATCTATATCCGCGGCCAGAAGCAGGATTTCGACCTGTGGCGCCAGCTCGGCTGCACCGGCTGGTCGTATGACGACGTCCTGCCCTATTTCCGCCGCGCCGAGCACCAGGAGCGCGGGGCCGACGCCCATCACGGCGGCGACGGCCCGCTGCATGTCTCCGATCTCCGCTCCCGTCACGAGCTGAACGACGCGTTCATGGCCGGCGCGCAGGAGATCGGCATTCCCTACAACGCCGATTTCAACGGCACCGAGCAGGAGGGCGTCGGCCCGCTCCAGGTCACGGTGCGGGGGCGGCGGCGGTCCTCGGCGGCGGTTGCCTATCTGCATCCCGTGCGAGGCCGCCCCAATCTGGGGGTGAAGACGGGCGCGTTGGCCCAGCGTATCATCTTCGAAGGCAACCGCGCCGTCGGCGTCGCCTATACGCAAAACGGCCAGAAGCGCGAGGCCCGCGTCCGCGGCGAGGTCCTGCTGGCCGGCGGGTCCATCAACTCCCCGCAGTTGTTGCAGCTTTCCGGCGTCGGGCCGGGCGCGCTGCTCGCCGAACACGGGATCAAGGTGGTGGCCGATCTGGCCGGCGTGGGCGAGAATCTACAGGATCATATCGGTGGACGCATCACCTATCGCGCACGCCACGCCAATACCTACAACGAGATCTCGCATAGCTGGGTCCGTCAGGCCTGGGCGGGTATGGAATATGTCCTGGGTGCCACCGGCCCGCTGATGACCGGCGCCGGCCCGATCGGGATGTTCGCGCGCACCCGGCCGGAGTTGGTTTCCCCCGACGTGCAATATCAATTCCTGGCCGGCAGCCTGGATCGCGCCGGGGCGCCGATGCACCGTTTCCCGGGGTGCTCGGCGGTCACCATCCCATGCCGGCCGGAAAGCCGCGGGTGGCTGCGCATCCGCTCGCCCGATCCGGCCGCGCCACCGGCAATCCAGCCCAACTACCTGGCCACGCAGGGCGACCGCGACACCATGGTGGCGGGGATGCGGCTGTTGCGCCGCGTGTTCCAAAGCCCGGCGATGCAGGCCCTGGTGGAGACCGAGTATCTGCCCGGCACCGGGGCGGAAACGAACGAAGCCATCCTGGCCCATGTCCGCGCCACCGGCGGCACCACCTACCACCCCACCAGCACCTGCACGATGGGCACGCACCCGACCGCTGTGGTGGACCCGATGCTGCGCGTGCGTGGGGTCGAACGGCTGCGGGTGATCGACGCCTCGGTGATGCCCACCGTGATTTCCGGGAACACCAATGCGGCGACGATCATGATCGCGGAAAAGGGTGCGGATCTGGTGAGCCGGGCAGGGTAGGGGAGTACGGCGGACTTGCTGTTTGCCGGGTTTTGCGAAAGTCCTTGACGTAAATGTAGCCAAGGCTACATCCTATAGCCCAGGCTTCATCCAGGCTTTCCCGCGCCATGTCCGCCGACCTCGCCCAGCATCAGGACCTGCTCGCCGACCTGGCCGGCCGCTCCGCGCTTCGTCGCGCCCGCGTCTGGCCGACCCGGCGCCTGAGCCTCGGCACACGGGTGCTGCTCTGGGCGCTGCGGGTCTATGTGGTGGCGATGCTGGCCGTGGTGGTGCTGCAACTCGTCCGCCTGGCGTGATCCCGGCCACCGAGGATCTCGCCCGCGCCCGCGCCGCCGCGGCGCGCGATCGCGCGCGTGCCCGGCCCCAGGCCAGCGGGCGGCTGCGTCTGCTCCTGCTGCTCGCCGGCCCTGGTCTGATTGTGTTCCTGGGCGAGAACGACGCGCCCAGCATGTTATCCTACGCCGCCACCGGGGCGCAGTTCGGCATAGGATTTTTCCTGCCGTTCATCGCCGTTACCTTCGCCATCGGTTTCGTGGTGCAGGAAATGGCCGCGCGCATCGGCGCCGCCAGCGGTCGCGGCCATGCCGCGCTGATCTATGACCGGTTCGGCCGTTTCTGGGGCAATTTCGCGATGATCGACCTGCTGGTGGGCAATCTGCTCACTCTGGTCACCGAGTTCATCGGCATCCGCGCGGGGCTGGGGTATTTCGGCGTCCCGCCCTTCGTGGCTGTGGGTGGGGGGATCGCGGTGGCGATCCTGGTCGCCGCCACCGCCCGCTACACGCTGTGGGAGCGGATCACGCTGGCGCTGGCGCTGGGCAATGCGGTGTTCGTGCCGGTTGCGCTGCTGGCGCGGCCGGACTGGGGGGCGGTGGGGCATGCGTTCCGGACCTGGCAACCGTTGCCGGGCGGGATCACGCAGCACAGTGTCCTGTTGATGGTGGCGGATATCGGCGCCACCGTGACGCCCTGGATGCTGTTCTTCCAGCAGGGCGCGGTGGCGGATAAGGGGCTGGAGCCGCGGGATATCGGGGGCGCGCGGTTCGATACCGCGCTGGGCGCGCTGCTCGCCGGGGTGTTCGGCATCGCCGGGGTGTTGGCGACGGCGCCGCTGTTCGGCCACGGGATCAGCGCGGCGGACTACCAGGCCGCGCAGTTCGCCTCCGCACTCGCCCCGCGCATCGGCAAGCTGGGCGCGGCGCTGTTCGCCCTGGGGATTTTCGAGGCCGGGCTGGTCGCCGCCATCACCATCGCCACCGCGTCGGCCTACGCCTTCGGCGAGGTGATGCGTGGCCCGCACAGCCTGAACGCCAGTCTGCGCGAGGCGGCGCCGTTCTATCTGGTCCTGATCGCCTCCACCCTGGTGGCGGGAGGGCTGGTCCTGATCCCCGGAGCGCCATTGGAGACGATCGTGCTGATCGTGAACGTGGTCGCAACCCTGGCGATGCCGCCGGCCCTGGTGTTCCTGCTGCTGCTGGCCAACGATGCCGAGGTGATGGGCGAATGGCGCAATACGCTGGCCTGGAACGTGGCCGGGGTGGGGGTGACGGTGGTGCTGATCCTGTGCGGGCTGGCCTATGGGGTGTCGGTGGTTATGGGGGGATAGGGGCAACCCGCCTGTCATACCCCGCCTGTCATACCCCGCCTGTCACATCGATCGTTACTCCCGATACGAAATCCGCATCCGCCGACGCCAGGAAGCAGATCACCCGCGCCTGATCCGCCGCCTCGGCCACGCGCCGCAACGGCGTGCGTGCGATCTCGGCCGCCCGGTCTTCCGGCGCGCGCTGATTCCAGTGCGGCCGGATGCGTTCGGTCAAGGTCAGGCTGGGGGCGATCGCGTTCACCGTGATCCCGTACGGGCCCAGTTCGATCGCCAGTTTCTTCGTCAGCGCGATGATCCCGCCCTTGGCCGCGGCATACGCGACCGAGCTTGATGCCGACAACCCGCGCCCGGCGATCGAGGCCAGGTTGATGATCTTGCCGCGCCGGGCGCGCTTCATCATCGGCACCACCTCATGGCAGAAATGGAACGTGCCGTTCAGATTGAAATCGATCAGCTTCTGCCACTCGGCCGCGGTCAGCTGGTCGATCGTGGCCGCGGGGCGGGCGATCACGGTGCTGCCGCCGACGCCGTTCACCAGGATGTCGATACCGCCGTGATCGGCCACGACCTCCGCGACCACGTCCGCCACCGCAGCCGGGTCCAGCGCATCGGCAACCATCCCGCGCACGGTTCCGCCGGCGTCGGTGAGCGCGGCCACCAGCGCTTGCAACCGTTCTGCGTTGGTATCTACGGCGACCACGTGCGCGCCTTCCGCGGCCATGATGCGCGCGGTAGCTGCGCCGATGCCGCTGGCCGCGGCGGTGATCAGGGCGATCCGGTCGGTGAAGCGCATGGGCTCAGACCTTCAAATGCAATCGAAGTTGCGAATGAAAGCCGGGATGATTCGGCCTTTGCTCGATTCCGGCGGCTCGCGGGCCTTCATTTGCAAATTCTCAGGCCTCGCCGCGGGCTTCGGCCATCACCGCGGCGTCGAACGCGGCCAGGGTGTGGGCGATGTCGGCGGCGTCGTGGGCCAACGAGACGTAGAACTTGCTCTCCCCCTTCAGCACCCCGCCCTCGCGCAGCCGGCGATTGACGCGGCGGGCGCGCTCCGCGTCGGCGCGCAGCACGCCGCGATAATCGCGCGGGGTTGCGTCGGTGAACACCACATCGAACAGCGCCGGCTCGCCCAGGATGTGCGCCGGCAGGCCGGAGCGTTTCAGGCTGGCATCCATCCCCGCGATCAGGGCGCGGCCGGTGGCGAAGACCTGTTCATAGGCGCCGGGCCGGCGCAGCACCGCCAAGGTGGCGAGGCCGGCGGCGGCGGCGATCGGGTTGCCGGACAGGGTGCCGATCTGCATCAGGAAACGATCGCCCGCGGTCTCGCGATCGAACAGCGCCATGATGTCGGCGCGGCCGGCGATGGCGGCCAGCGGGAAGCCGCCGCCGATGATTTTCCCCAACGTACAGATATCGGGCGTGACACCGTAATATGCCTGGGCGCCGCCATAGGCGAAGCGGAATCCGGTGACCACCTCATCGAAGATCAGCGGGATGCCAAGCTCGGCGGTGACCGCGCGCAGCCGGGCCAGGAACCCGGGAGCGGGCGGAATCAGGCGCTGGAACGGTTCGACGATGACCCCGCCCAGCTCGTCGGCGCGGGCGCGGATCAGCGCTTCGGCGGCATCGGCGTCGTTGAACGGCGCGACCAGGATTTCATCCGCCGCCGAGGCCGGGATGCCAGCGGAATCGGGCACCGGGCGCGGGAAATTGGCCGGCCGGCGCGGCGCCAGGCTCATCAGCGACCAGTCGGACATGCCGTGATAGCCGCCCTCGAATTTCAGGATCTTGTCGCGGCCCCGCCAGGCGCGGGCGAGCCGCATCGCGTAGGCGTCGGCCTCGGTGCCGCTGCTGACGAAGCGGACCTGCTCGGCGCAGGCAACGGCGTCCACGATCTCGGCGGCGAGGCGGATGCCGGGCTCGCTATTGGCAAAGAACGTGGTGCCGCGGGGGAGTTGTTCGGCCACGGCGGCCAGCACGTCGGGGTGGCCGTGGCCGATGAACATCGGTCCGGAGCCGAGCAGGAAATCGACATATTCATTGCCGGCGATGTCGCGCACGCGCGCCGCCTTGCCCTCGGCGATCACCAGATCGCCCGGCAGGTTGCCGAAGCTGCCGCCGGGGAGCACGCGGCGGGCGG
The DNA here is from genome assembly GCA_027330745.1 of Acetobacteraceae bacterium. Lineage (GTDB taxonomy): Bacteria > Pseudomonadota > Alphaproteobacteria > Acetobacterales > Acetobacteraceae > JAJZVS01. The sequence goes on from DAHWDR010000030.1 coordinate 9,989, forward strand.
TCTCGATCAGGGCCTGGGCGCGATCGGAAGGGGGGAGGGTGGTCATGGCGGCAATCCTGTCCGGCAAGGCGGCACAACACCACCTGGGCGCGGCGCGGGCAAGCCGCTGAAGCGCGTTACCAGCGCGCGCGGACCCAGCCCAGATGGGGCGCCAGCCGCACGCGCCAGCGCCGGAACCGCCGCGCCACCGCGCCCGGACCGACCTTGGTCACATGCAGCCGCGCCAGCACGGCCTCGCGCCACGGGCGGGTGCGGGCCAGCAGCCGCGCGCGCCAGCCGAGCACGGCATCATGGGTGCGGGCGAACCAGAGGATGCGCAGCAGCGCCGGCTCGCAGGCCTGGTAGATCCAGACCAGGATGACGGTGGCGACCCCCTTGCCCAGGATCGCGGCCAGGCTTGCGGCCAGCAGATGGCCCCGCGCCAGCAGCACCGCGGCCCAGAGTTCCGATGCGTGACTGAACAACTCGGGCACCAGGAATACCGGCAGGGCGGCAAAAGGCGGCAGCAGCCCGAGCCAGGCCTGCGCCGCGCGCACAGCGGCGAGCCGGCCGAGGCCGTGCAGCAGGGTCCGCGCCCCGGCCCACAGCACGTGTTCCGACAGCACGTAGACAAGCGCGGGGAGGAACAGCGCGAGGTCGAGGCCTCGGCTGAACGTGCGGGCAAGCCAACGGGGACGGGTCCGCGTGCGCATCGGTTCTGTCACAGTCTAGGCCGCGTCCGGAGCCGCGGGAAGGGCGTGCGACGGCCTATGCCGGCTTGCGTTGATCGGCCGGCGGCGTGGGGTGCGGGGCGGGACGTGGCGGCGGTGGGTGATAGGCCGGCGCGGGCGGATGATATGCGGGGGCCGGCGGGTGGTACGCCGGCGCGGGCGGGTGATACGCGGGTGCCGGCGGGTGGTAGGCCGGCGCGGGCGGATGATACGCGGGTGCCGGCGGGTGGTAGGCCGGCACGGGCGGATGATACGCGGATGCCGGCGGGTGATAGGCCGGCGCGGGCGGATGATACGCGGACACCGGCGGATGGGAGGGCGCGGCGCGGTTTGGCTGCGGCACGGGGCGGAAACCCGGCTGCGAGCCGCGCTGCGGCATTGGCGTGATCACGCGCGGCAGTGGCGTCGGACGCGGTTTCCCCGCCGTCAGTCCGGGCGGTCGCGCACCCGGTTGGCGCAGGGCCGGCGCTGCGCCGGTCGGACGGAAACCGCCCGGGCGGCCGGTTTGGATGGCCGGCGGACGGGCTGCCGGCGCAGCCTGTGGACGTGGTGCCAGCCCGGCGCCGCGGGGCGGCACGGGGGCGCCGCGGGGCGATAACGCGGCATTCGGTGCGCGCAAGCCAGGCGCGCCCGGGTGCGGGGCGGGACGGACGATCCCGCCCGGCATCGGACCAGGAACTTGTCGTGCCGGCGGCACCGCACCGGGGCGCGTCAGAGCCGGCCGGCCGGCCGGACCCGCGCCCGGGCGCAGGATCGTCCCGGCGGGTACGCCCGCCGGTGTCGGGCGCCGCGCCGGACCCGGCATCGTCCGCCGCGGCACCGGGGCCAGCCGCGGCGGCAGCTGACGCGCCACCTGCGGGGACAGCGGACGGATTTGTTGGGCCCGCGCCACCGCCCGGGTCACCCCGGCGGTGCTGGCGGCGGGCGGGATCGGCGCGCGGCCGAACACCGGCCGCGCCGTCGCCAGCAGCTGCGCCGAAGCCGGCCGCGCCAGCGGCCCCACCGGACGCGAGGACACCAGCGCCCCGGCCGGCACCACGGTTGCGGCGCCGCGGTTGCCGAACCGGTTGATCGTGATCTGGTTGATCGTGGTCACGTTGGTGATGTTGGTGACGTTGCGCACGTCGCGATAGTTGACCTCGCGCAAGTAGCGCGGGCTGGCGCGGAAGCACGGGTGGTAGGCTTCATAGGGGGCCAGCGGCACCCAGCCGATCGACCCGCCGATCAGCGCACCCGCGGTCAACCCGCCGGAAAACCCGCCGCCGATGGTGAAGAACGCGACCAGGGCCGGCGCGTACACGGGATAGGACGGCGCCACCGCCACCACCACCGGCCCCGGCACCCAGGCCCAGCGCGGTCCGATCCGCGCCCAGCGGCCATAGTGGAACGGGGCGAAGCCCCAGGGGTCGGAATCGATCCAGGTCCAGCCCCAGGGAGCGACAAAGGCCCAGTGTCCTTCCCGATACGGCACCCAGCCGGCGGCGACGCGCGGATACCAGACCGCGCCATAGTTGGGCGCGGATTGCCACGTGCCATACTGGTCCAGATCGTCCCCGCCCGGCATCGCCGTCACGATCGGCGGCGCGGCCATCCCA
>DAHWDR010000052.1:0-5247 GCA_027330745.1 Acetobacteraceae bacterium
CAGGATCAGCGCCTCGGCCTCGCCCCATTTCGGCTTCCCCAGCGCCCGGCATACCGGCGGGAATGTCCGGTCCGACCAATGCGCCAGCGGGATCGCCGTATGGTGCTCGATCGGGAAAAACCGGTTCGGAACCGTTACGAACACGCGTCGTCCCACGCGGAACAGCTCCGCCAGAAATGCGCGCTGCGCCGCCGCGCTGCCCACATGCTCCAGCACCGCGTTGGACACGGCGATGTCGAAGGCGCCGTCTGCGAAGGGCAGGGGCATCCCGGCGGCGATCCGCTGATAGCGCACGGCCGGAAACGCCGCCTGGAACGCCCGCGCCTCACCCAGCCCCACGGCGGTGATCGCTTCCGGCCAGGCGTGACTGCGTTCCAGCATATTCGCCTCATCGCGCAGCACGTCCGAAACGCCGACATCCAGGATCCGCGTATCCGGCCCCGGCGCGCAGAGGTCCAGGAACAATGCATGCATCCGTTCGCGCGCGATCCGAGCCAGCCGGGCGGCGATTCCGCCGGTCTTCACCACCTCGTAGTAACGACCGTCAACCTCCGCCTCGTCCGCCATCAGACCCCCAGCCGGTCCAGCCGGATCACCTCCACCGTCGCGCCCGCCGCCAGGGCCGGGGCGTGCGGGGCGCGCAGCACCAGCCCATCCGCCCGCGCCAGGCGCCGGAGCAGCGCCGAATCCTGCACCTCGAACGGGGTTGCGACCAACCGCCCGCCGGCATCCGTTGCCAGCTCCGCCCGCAGATGGTCCGCCCGCGCATCGTTCGCCGCCACCGCCGTCCCCAGCACCGCCGTCTCGGTGGGTGGCGCGGCGCCAGGCAGGCCGGACAGCACCGCCAGCGCCGGCAGCAGGAACAGCACCGCGCAGACCAGCGCCGAGACCGGATTCCCCGGCAGCCCCAGGAAGGGTACCCCGGCGCCCGGCTCGCCCAGCCAGCCGAACACCAGCGGCTTGCCCGGCCGCATCGCAATCTTCCAGAAATCCACAAGCAGCCCGCGCGCCGTCAGCGCCGAAATCACCAGGTCGTGGTCCCCCACGCTCGCGCCGCCGGTGGTCACCAGCAGGTCCACGCCGCGCACCGCGTCGGCCACCGCGCCGATCGCCGCTGGATCGTCGGCGGCCACGGGCAGCACCATCGGCGTGCCCCCCGCCGCACGGATCAGCGCGGCCAGGGCGTGGGAATTGGACGATACGATCCCGCCCGGCGGGATCGGCTCGCCGGGCAGGGCGATCTCGTCCCCCGTGGCCAGCACCGCCACCACCGGGCGCCGGCGCACCACCAGCCAGGGGTGATTCCCCGCCGCCGCCAGCCCGACATCGCGCGCCGTGATCCGCCGCCCCGCCGGTATCAGCACGTCGCCGGCCGAGAAATCCTGCCCGGCCCGGCGGATATGTCGCCCGGCGCGAACCGCCTCGGTCACCCGGACCTGCGCGCCGTCACGGGTTGCGTCCTCCTGCAGCAGGATCGCGTCCGCGCCGTCCGGCACGATGCTGCCGGTGAAGATCCGCACCGCTTGGCCCGGCCCCACCGCGCCGGCGAACGGGTGCCCGGCGGGCGCGCTGCCGATTACGGCCAGCTCCGCCCCCAGCCCGCCATCCGCTGCCCGCAGCGCATACCCGTCCATCGCCGAGACATCCCGCGGCGGCTGCGTCAGCCGGGCCGCAACGGGGGCTGCGGCGACCCGCCCCCAGGAATCGGCCAGCGCCACCACTTCCGCCGCCGCCGGGCGCAACCCCGCCAGGATCCGCGCCCGCGCCTCCGCCACCGAAATCATCGCGGTCACTCCTGCCGGAATCCGCCCGACTTGCCGCCGTCCTTGGCGACCACGCGCAGCGCCTCGATCCGCATCCCGCGATCGACCGATTTGCACATGTCGTACACCGTCAGCGCGGCGACCGATGCCGCGGTCAGCGCCTCCATCTCCACCCCGGTCCGCCCGGTGGTACGCACCGTCGCCGCGATCTCCACCGCCGGCCCGGCCGGGTCCGGGGTCAGGTCCACGCTGACCGCATCGATCGGCAGCGGATGGCAGAGCGGGATCAGCTCGGCCGTGCGTTTCGCCGCCATGATCCCGGCCAGCCGCGCCACCCCCAGGACATCGCCCTTCTTCGCCGTGCCCGCGGCGATCAGCGCCAGCGTGGCGGGCAGCATCGTCACCCGCGCCCGCGCCGTGGCGCTGCGCACGGTCACGTCCTTGCCGGAGACATCGACCATCGCCGCGCGTCCGGCCGCATCGAAATGGGTCAGCGCACTCATGCCACGACACTCGCGCCGTCGGGGTCGGTCACGGGCGGGACCGGGCGGGACGGATGCTCGGCCAGCAGGGCGCGCACCGCTTCGGCCACATCCGCCTGGCGCATCAGGCTTTCACCGACCAGGAAGCAGAACGTGCCGACCGCGGCCAGGCGGCGGAGATCGGCGGGGCCGGTGATGCCGCTCTCGGCAACCAGGAACCGATCCGGGGGGACCAGCGGCGCCAGTTCCTCGGTGATTGCCAAATCGATCTGTAACGTCTTGAGATTGCGGTTGTTGATCCCGATCAACTGGGTCTGCAACCCGAGCGCGCGATCCAGTTCGCGCCGGTCATGCACCTCCGCCAGGACGTCCATGCCGAGTTCGCGGGCGGTTTCTTCCAAACTCCGCGCCTCGGCATCGGTGAGCGCGGCCATGATCAGCAGGATGCAATCCGCCCCCAGCGCCCGGCTTTCATAGACCTGCCATGGGTCCAGGATGAACTCCTTGCGCAGCACCGGCAGCTTGCAGGCGCCGCGGGCGGAAACCAGATCCCCGGCGCTGCCTTGGAAATACGGTGCGTTGGTCAGGACCGACAGGCAGGTGGCGCCGCCGGCTTCATAGCCGCGCGCCAGCTGCACCGGGTCGAAATCCTGCCGGATCAAGCCGCCGGAGGGCGAGGCTTTCTTGATCTCCGCGATCAGGCCGTATTCCCCGGCGCCGGTGGCGTGCTTGATGGCGCGGCCGAAACCGCGCGGCGGATCGGACTGGGCGGCAATGCCCTGGCGCAACACATCGAGCGAGGTGGAGGCCTTGCGCGCGGCGATCTCGGCGCGGGTGGCGGCGCAGATCCTGGCGAGAATGTCCTCGCCGGTTTCCGTGCCTGTCGGTTCGGCCATTCTGGGTCCTTGCGGTCGTGGCGGGGCGCGGCAGAGCGCACTCGCACCAAGGATAGCGGGTTCGCCCGGGAGCTTCCATCCCGCGCCGTCGCGGCGACAAGCGGCATGGCGTGCGGTCAGTAGACGCGGTCGCCCACGATCTGCGTGCGCCGCATGATCCGGCGGAACGGGCCGGCGTCATGCACCGCCAGGTGCTTGGTGCTGCGGTTGTCCCAGAAGGCGATGGAGCCGTTCGCCCAGCGAAACCGGCAGGTGAACTCGGGCCGGTGTCCCTGTTCCAGCAGATAGTCCAGCAGCGGCTTGCTCTCCGCTTCGGTCCAGCCCTCGAAGCCGACGGTATAGGAACGGTTCACAAACAGCAGCTTGCGGCCGGTCTCCGGATGGGTGCGCACGACCGGATGGACGCTGATCGTTTCGCGCCAGTCGGCATCCTCGCGCACTTTGGTCGCGCGTTGCGCGTTCATGCCGGCAAGCGGGCCGGCAACCATGCGGTCGCTATGCACGGCGCGAAGATGTTCCAGCGTGCGCTTCAACCCGTCCGACAGGCTTTCATAGGCAAGATACTGATTGGCGAATAAGGTATCGCCGCCATAGGGCGGCACTTCGATGGCATAGAGGATGGCGCCCAGCGGCGGCTCCGCCACCATGGTGGTGTCGGTATGCCAGTCCTCGCCCACGATCTTCTTGTCGCCGGGTTCGCGCCGGATATCGACGATCTCCGGGTCGGCGCTGACACCCTGGTAGTTCGGATGCAGGAAGATCTCGCCGAAGCGCCGGGTGAAGGCCTTGTGTCTGGCCGGGTCCAGCTTCTGATCGCGAAAGAAGATCACGCCGTGATCCAGCAACGCCTGGCGGATCTCGCCGATCAGGGCATCGTCCAGTTCTTCGGCGACGTCGACGCCGCCGATTTCGGCGCCGAGCGCGCCGGCGATCGGGTGGATCTCAATATGCCGATTACGCATGGGCCGTGCCTCCATTACGGGGACGGTGGCGGTTGCGGCATGGCCGGTCAAGGCCGGCTGGGCTGCGCGGGGCAAGGCGCGCCCTCGGCAGTTGCGCGCGCGATCGCTTGCGGCATGATGCAACGCCGTCCAACGAAGCAGGGAAGCGTCCATGTTAATGAGCACCGACCGCATCCTGGTCAGCCATGTCGGCAGTCTACCACGCTCGGAACCCTTGACCGATCTGCTGATCCGCCAGGAAGCCGGCGCGGCGATCGATGCCGCCGCGCTGGCGCGTGAGGTGGAGATGGCGACCGCGCATGTGATCGGCAAGCAGCTGCAAGCCGGGATCGACGTGGGCAATGATGGCGAACAGTCGCGGGTCGGGTTCCAGACCTATGTGCCGCGTTGTCTGTGCGGCTTCGGTGGCTATTCCAAACGTCCGCCGGCGCGCGATCAGCTGGAATTCCCCAGCTATGTCCGTCAGGCGGCCCAGCGCTTTCCGCACACGGCGCGCGCCATGAACGCGCCGGCGGCGCTGTCGGACGTGCGGTATGTCAACGGCGCGCCGATCCAGGAAGACGCGGCAAGGCTCCGGCGCATGGGGGGAGGATTCGGCGAATGTTTCATGACCGCGCCGTCACCGGGCATCGTTGCCACGACCATGCTGAACCAGCATTACGACAGCCACGAGGCCTATCTGATGGCGCTGGCGCAGGCGCTCGCGAACGAATACCGGGCGATCCACGATGCCGGCCTGATCCTGCAGATCGACGCGCCTGACCTCGCGATGGAGCGGCATCGGTTTTTCGATGACCTGACCGACGCCGCATTCTTCGGTCAGCTTGAGCTTCATATCGCCGCGATCAATCTCGGGATTGCCGGCATTCCCCGCGACCACATCCGGCTGCATGTCTGCTGGGGCAACAATGACGGACCGCATATCTACGACATCGCGATGGCGGCCATCCTGCCGCAGCTTTACCGCGCCGAAGTCGGCGCGCTGTCGATCGAGTTTGCCAATCCGCGGCACCAGCACGAATACGATGCGCTACGCACCCACAAGCTGCCCGCGCATATGCTGCTGATGCCCGGCGTTCTCGATACCACGACGAATTTCGTCGAGCATCCAGAACTCATCGCCCGGCGGCTGGAGGAGGCGGTG
>DAHWDR010000055.1:0-12982 GCA_027330745.1 Acetobacteraceae bacterium
CTGCGCGCCGTCACCGCGGTGGAAATCGGCCCGGCCGACGAGGCGCTGTTGCGCGCGCTGCTCACCCGCCTGCTGGCGGCGCGGCAACTGGACGTGGTGGACCCGGTGCAGGCTTTCCTGTTGCTGCATCTCCCGCGCACCCCCGGCGCGCTGCGCGAGGCGGTGGCGCGGCTCGATCGCGCCGCGCTGGGCCAGGGCCGCGGCGTGACCCGCGCACTCGCCGCCGAGGTGCTGGCCGAGATGGAATCCGGGTAGCGGCACAGGTCCGGGCGCCCGACGCATTTGGGGGTTGCCCGCCGGACTGCTAAGCTCATCGCATGGATGAGCCAACGCCCCGCGCCCATCACGACATGGGCGGTATCCCGCGCTACGCCTGCGAGCCGGTCGATCCGACGCCGCACACCCTCAGCGATTTCGACAAGGAGGTGGACGCGCTGCGCCAGGTGCTCGGCCTCAAGGGCATCATGACGGTCGACGAACTCCGCCGCGGGATCGAGGCGATTCCGGAACCCGAATACCACCGCCTGAGCTATTACCAGCGCTGGATTCGTTCCATCACCGACACCCTGCTCCGCAAGGGCCTGATTACCGAGGCCGAGCTGCGCACCGCGCTGGCGTCGCGGTGACGGCGTTCCTCCCCGGCGCCGCGGTGCGCGTGAAGAACGACTGGCCGGAGACCCGCGGTCCCTGCCATATCCGCACGCCGCATTACCTGCGCGGGCGGGCCGGACGGGTGGTGCATCGCCTCGGCACATTCCCCAATCCGGAAGACCTGGCCTTCGCCCGCCCCGCGCCGCCCCGCGCGCTGTATCACGTGCTGTTCCAGGAACCGGAACTATGGCCGGATGGGCGCGCGGGCGATGAGGTCCTGGTGGAAGTATTCGAACAATGGCTGGAACCGGCATGAGCGATCTGCTCGATACCGACGGCGAAGCGCTGCTGGCGGCGCTGCGCGGTCTGCTGGCCGCGAAGGGCCTCGCCTCGCCGGTCGAAGTGGCGGACCGGCTGGCGCTGACCGAGCGCGCCTCCCCGGCGCAGGGCGCGCGGATCGTGGCGAAGGCCTGGACCGATCCGGAGTTTCGCGCCCGTCTGCTGGCGGACGGCACCGCGACGGTGGAGGCGCTGGGCATCCCGATGCGCGGTGCGCCGCCGCTCGGGGTGCTCGAGAATGTGCCGGGACTGCATCATCTGGTGGTGTGCACCCTGTGCAGTTGCTACCCACGGGCGATCCTGGGCTATCCGCCGTTCTGGTTCAAATCCGCCGGCTACCGCGCCCGCGCCGTGCGTGATCCGCGCGGGCTGATCGCGGAATGGGGAACAATGCTGCCCGAAGCAACGCGCGTGCGCGTGGTGGATTCCACCGCCGACTACCGGTGGATGGTGCTGCCGCTGCGTCCGGCCGGCACCGAAGACTGGTCCGAGGACGCGCTCGCCGCGCTGATCCGCGAGGGCGACATGATCGGCGTGACCGTCCCGGTGCTGAAAGGACCGAACCATGCCCACTCCTGAAGCCCGGCTTCGTACCCTGGGCCTGACCTTGCCGCCGCCGCCGGCCCCGTTGGGCACCTATGTGCCGTTCCGCCGTGCCGGCAATCTGCTGTTCCTGTCCGGCGTCGGGCCGCGGCTTGGGGATGGCGGATTCATCACCGGGCAGGTCGGCGCCGATATCTCGGTCGGCCAGGCGATCGAGGCGGCGCGGCAATGCGGGCTGAACCTGCTGACCAATATCCGCGCCTGCACCGGCAGCCTGGACGCGGTCGATACGATCTTGAAAGTGTTCGGCATGGTCAACGCCGTGCCCGGATTCGGCGATCATCCCAAGGTGATCGACGGCTGCACCGATCTGTTCGTCGCGATCTTCGGCGAGGCCGGGAAACCGGCGCGCTCGGCGGTGGGCATGGGCAGCCTGCCGCGCAACATCGCCGTCGAGATCGAGGCGGTGGTATTGCTGGCCGACTGACCGGTGACCGATCGCATCCTGGGCGTGCTGGGCGGCATGGGGCCGCTGGCTGGCGCGCAATTCATGCTGCGGCTGACGTTGCTGACGCCGGCCGCGCGCGACGCCGATCACATCCCCGCCATTTTGTGGTCCGATCCGCGCGTGCCGGACCGCACGCGCGGGCGCGGCGTGCCGGACGCCGATCCGCTGCCGTGGTTGCTGCGCGGCATCGCCGGCCTGGCCGCGGCGGGGTGCGGCGCGGTCGCGATCCCGTGCAACACCGCGCATGAATGGTATCCGGAAATGGCCGCAGCCGCGCCGGGACCGGTGCTGCATATCGTGGACGCCACCATGGCCGAAATGGTCCGCGCCGCCATCCCGGCCGGTCCGGTCGGGCTGATGGGAACCGCGGCGACGCTGCGGATGCGGCTCTATCAGGACCGGCTGGAACCACGTGGCTGGGACTGCCTGGTGCCGCCGCCCGAGGACATGGACCGCCTGGTCACCCCCGCGATCGCGTTGGTGAAAGCGAACCGCGTCGCGGATGCTTACGAACCGCTGGCCGAAGCGGCGCGCGGCCTGATCGCGCGGGGCGCGCGGGCGGTGGTGCTGGGCTGCACCGAAATCCCGCTGGCGATGGCGGCCGGCCCGGCGGCGGAGCTTGGCGTGCAGCTGATCGATTCGATCGATGCGCTGGCGCTGGCCTCGATCGGCTGGGCACGCGGGTAGGCGCCGTCCAGCCGCCGCACCGACCCCACCGGGACCGCCATGCCGCGAAACCCGTCCAGCCCCGCCCCCGCGGCGGCGAGCAATGCCAGCCGGATGATCGCTGCATGCGTCACCACCGCCACCGGCCCCGGCGCGCTTGTGCCGCCAGGGGAATAAATCCACGGCGGATCGGCCAGAAAATCGTGCCAGCGCGCGCTGGCCTCGGCCAGGGTCTCGCCGCCGGGCGGGCGCGCCACCGCCGGCTCCCGCTTCCAACGCCGCAGCGCCTGCGGGAAGCGGTGCCTGACCTCGACCTGGGTCAGCCCTTCCCAGGCGCCGAAATCGAGTTCCATCAGGCGCGGATCGATCAGTATCGGCACGCCGGCAGGCGCCGCCAGGCACGCGGTCTGTCGGGCGCGGGCCAGCGGGCTGCTGATCACCAGGCGCACGCCGTGAGCCGCCAGGATCTGGCCGGCGGCGCGCGCCTCGGCCTTGCCCATAACGGTCAATGACGGGTCGGCACGGCCTTGATAGCGCCCGGCGCGGGTCCAGGCGGTCTCGCCATGTCGCACCAGCCAGAGCGTCGGGACCATCGCCGCACTCAGTAGCTGATCGCCACGCCGAGGACGAAACGTTCCCCGGCATGGATACCCTGGCCGGCCACGTAACGTTCGTAACCCAGGAACGGCGCGATCGCGCCATGCACGCGGTAGCTGATCGTCGCGCCGAGACGCAGCACGTCATAGCGTTCGCCGCCGGCTGCAACCGGCAGGCGGGTTCGGTTCTGCGCGGTGCGCGAGAAGAACGCCTCGCCCGACAGATGCAGCCGTGGCAGCGGCGTGAGACCCAAGGTCAGGGTGCCGCGCACTTGCTCGCTCAACCCGTCCAGGAAGATGCGCGGCCCCAGCTTGGCGGTGAGACTGACATGGCCGTGGTCCCAGCGCCGGCCGAGTTCCAGATCCGGCTCCACCGCCCACCGCCCGGTGCCCAGCGCCGGGCTGGTGGCGGCGCTGCCGGTGGGCAGCACGATGTTGACCGTGACCGCAACCGCGCTGGTCCTGCCCTGATGCAGCCCGTACGACAGGCCGAGTTCCTGATCGCGCGGGCCATGCGCGTAGCTGGCCAGGTCGGTCTTGCCCTTGCGCCTGATCTTGCTGAGAAACCCGTAGCGCAGGTCGTATTCCAGCGCGAAGCCGTGACCCAGGCCATGGGTGCCGGTCACGCGCAGTTGGGTTTCGCGCGCGGTCGGCCCGGCGACCTGCGTGCTGCTCCAGCCGCTGGCGGGGAAGGCGGTCTGGGTGTCGAACAGCCGGATCATCGGCTTGACGGTGCCGTGCCCGGCGGCGGGTTCCCACGGGTCCGCCGCGGCCGGACCCGCGCCCAGCATGGCCCCGGCCAGCGTTGCCGCGATCACCGCGCGCGCCCTCATGGCGCCACCAGACGCAGCGTCTCGCGCCGCTCGTCGCGACGCAGCGCGCGCCACAGCGTGGCATAGACCCCGCCCTCGGCCAGCAGGGCGGCGTGGGTACCGCGCTGGACGATCCGGCCCTGGTCCAGCACCAGGATCAGGTCGGCTTCCATCACCGTGGCCAGTCGATGCGCAATCACCAATGAGGCGCGGCGCGCCGTCAGACGCGACAAGGCCGCGGTCAGCCGCGCCTCGGTGGCCGGGTCCAGGCTTGCGGTGGGTTCGTCCAGGATCACCACCGGCGCGTCGCGCAGCATGGCGCGGGCCAGTGCGATGCATTGCCGCTGCCCGCCCGACAAGCCCAGGCCGCGTTCGCGCAGGATCGTGTCGTAGTGCTCGGGCAGTTCGGCGATCACCGGAGCGATGCCAACCGCCTCGGCGGCGCGAATGGCGTCGGCGCGCCCGGCGCCCTCGCGGCCATAGGCGATATTTTCCCACACCGAGGCCTGGAACAGAATCGGCTCCTGCGACACCAGTGCGACCTGGCGGCGCAGCCAAGCCAACGGCAGCGATTGCAGATCTCGCCCGTCCAGCAATACCACCCCGCCCTGGGGGTCGTAGAAGCGCGGGATCAGCGCGGCGATCGTGCTTTTGCCCGAGCCGGTGGCGCCGACCAGCGCCACGCGGCGTCCCGGCGCGAGGGTGAAATCGATCCCATGCAATACATGTCGGTCCGGGCGGTAGCCGAAGCGGACGGCGCGGAACGTCACTTCTCCGGCGCAGAAAGCCGGCGCCTCGGCGCCCTGCGGGTCGGCGATGCCGGGGGCTTCGTGCAGGTATTCGCCTACGCGCTCCAGCGCCACCGCACCGCGGCCGAAGATGCGTCCGGTCTTGGCAAGCTGGCGTGCCGGCGTAGCGATCCCCCGCAGATAGGCCAGGAAGATCAGCAACTGGCCAGGGGACAGCACGCCGCGGATCACGCTGGCCGCGCCGTACCAGGCGATCGCGCCGGTCGCCAGCGCGATCGCGCCATTCATCGCCGGGCCGAATCCGGCCTGCACCGCGTTGGCGGCAACGCCGGCATCCAGCGTCTCACGCGCCTGGGCGCCGAAGCGGCGGGATTCGTGGTCTTCGCGGCCGAACGCCTGGACCAGCTGGACGCCGGCCAGGACCTCCTGCGCCTGCGCCTGAAGGGCGGTTTCGCGCGCCCGCAGCTGGCGCAGCGCGCGGCGCAGACGGTATGCGAAATGGCGCGCGATCAGCACCAGCACCGGCACCAGCGCCAGCGCCAGCAGCGCATAGCGCCAGTCCATCGCCAGCATCACCGCGGCCATGCCCAGGATGGTCAGTCCATGCGGCAGGAGATCGATGCCGAGCGCTGCGACAAAATCCTGCAGTTGGCGCACATCCCCGCCCAACCGCGCCATCACCTCGCCGCTGCGTCGCTCCTGATGGAATGCCAGCGAGAGGCGCTGGAGATGGGCGAACAGATCGAACCGGATCGCCAACATCACCCGCTGCCCGGCATTCAGGAACAACCGGTTGCCGGCGTACACCAGCGCCGCGTCCAAGCCTCCCAGCGCCAGCATCGCCAGGCCCAGCGTGTCCAGCAGCGCCATGCGATGGGTCAGCGCGTCCGGCAGAAATGCGGCCAACGGCCCGGCCAGCGGGCGCTGGAAGATGACGTTGTCGATGATGATCTTGAGCGGCCAGGGCAGCGCCAGCAGCACCACCGCGCGGCCGGCCATGGCCAGCGCGCCACCGCTCAGCGCGACCGCCTCGGCCCGCAGATAGCGCGTCAGCCAGGAGCGCGCGCCGATCATGCGGCGTCGTCGCGGGTCCGGGGCGCCAGCGCCAGGGCGCGCGCCACGATGCGGTCCCAGCCGAACCCCGCCGCCGCCAGTCGCGCCGCCCGGCCCATCGCCTCGCGCCGCGCCGGCTGGTCGATCAGATCGCGCAGCGCAGCCAGGCAGTCCGCCGCATCGCCGGGGGCGAACAAGCAGCCGGTTTCGTGGGAGACGATCATCTGACGAAGTTGACCCAGTGCCGGAGCAACCACCGGCCGGCCGGCGGCGAGCGATTCCACAACCTTCAGCGGCGAGAAGTAGAAATCGGGCTGCGGCAGATACGGCGCCACGGTCAGATCGGTGGCGGCCAGCCAAGCCGGTATTTCGTCATGCGGCACTCGTCCAGGCAGCACCACACGCCCTGACAGACCGAGCGCTGCCACGCGGGCGGTGAAGGCGGCGTGCTCCGGCCCGTCGCCGACCGCAAGCAATCGCGCATCGGGATGGCTCGCGGCCAGTTGCGCAAACACGTCCAGCAGGAATCCGACACCGTGCCAGGGTTTGAAACTACCGAAAAATCCGATCGTCGGCGCGGTCCCCAGGCCCAGCGTGGCGCGCAGCTCCGACCGTCCGGCATCGGGGCGGAAGCGGGCGGTATCCACCCCGTTCGCCAGCACCGCGACCCGTCCCCCGGCTGCCCCCAACACGGCGCGCACCTGCGCCGCGACGGCCTGCGAGACCGCCACCACCGCGTCGGCGCCGTGATAGGACGCGGCCTCGGTGGCGCTGGCCAGGGCGTCCAGCGTCAGACCGCGGAAGCGGCGCTGCTCGTCCACCAGCGGCGCGTTCACTTCCAGAATGCGTGGCACCGCAAGCGCGTGCGCGAGCGCGACGCCGGCCGTATGGAACAAGGCGTGGCGTTCATAGATCAGATCGGGCAATGCGTCGGCGCGGGCCAGGGCGGCGGAGATCTGGCCGGGCAGAGCGCGGTCATGCGCCAGCTTTGCCAGTTCGCGCCGTGCTTCGGCCGTGTCGAGCAACCTCAGATCCAGGCTGCGCGCGGCGGCCTCGGCGGTCAGGATGGTGGGATCGGTCGGCGGCGGCAGCACGATCAGCCGCACCGGCGGAGCCGCGTTGCCGGCGCCCAGCGTGGCACAGACCAGCGTGACGTCGTGGCCCAGCGCGGCGGCGGCGCTCACGAACTGGCGCACATGCACCGAGGCACCCTTGTCCCCCAGCACCGGGATGCCGCGGTCCAGACACAGATACAGCAGGTTCACGACACCGCCTGAGCCAGCAGGCGCGGGCGGTTGGGCGCCGTGGCGGGGGTGCAGCACGCCCCGCCCATCAGCGCGTGGAGCCGACCGGTGGTTACCCAGAGGTCGAATTCGCGTTCCAGCCGGGCGCGGCCGGCGGCGGCCAGGCGCGCGGCTTCGTCCGGTTGCGTCAGCAGCAACGCCATCGCGCCGGCGAGGGCGGCGGGATCCCCCGGCGGAACCAGCCGGCCCGTCACACCGTCCTGGACCAGCTCCGGGATACCGGAGATCGCGGTCGAAACCACCGGGACGCCGATTGCCATCGCCTCGGCAATCACGTTGGGGATGCCGTCGCGATCGCCGTCCTCGGCAATGCGCGGCGATAGCGCGAACAGATCGGCCTGACGATACAGGTCGATCAGCGCGGCATGGGTCATCGCCCCGCGCAGGGTGACGCAATCCCCTAGGTGCAACGCGGCAATTTGCGCGGCCAGGGAGTCGCGCAGCGGCCCGGCGCCGACCAGAACGGCGCGGAAGCGGAGCCCCCGGTCGCGCAGCCGGGCGAAGGCGGCGATCAGATCGTCATGGCCCTTCTTCGGCACCAGCCGGCCGACCGAGAGGATCAGGTGCTCGGCGCGCGGGGTGACGGGAGCGCGGGCGGCGAACAGGCCGAGATCGATGCCGTGATAGACCCGCGCGATCTTGCCGGCGTCCGTCCCCATGATCTCGCGCAGATAGGCTGCGTTGTATTCCGTGCAGGTGGCCACGAAGCGCGCCGCCCGGGCGCGCCGCCAGATCACCCGCTTGGGTGTGAGATAGAGATCTTTGGCATGAGCGGTGAAACTATACGGGATGCCGCTCATCAGGCTGGCGAAGCGGGCGGATGCGGCCGGCGCGTTGGCGAAATGGGCGTGGATGTGGCGGATCCCGGCGCGACGGCAGGCAGCGGCGATGAAACCGCCGCGCGCGAACTGCTTCCAGACCGAAGCCGGGCGCGCCGTCTGGATCGACCACCAGGCGGCGCGGGTGAGGGCACCGAGATAGCGCAGCGGCGCCCGCAACAGCATCGCCGCGTGGGCGCGCGCGAAGGCGCGCACCGCGTCGGCACGCCCGGGCGGCGGCGCGGTCACCGGGGCCGTGACTTCCGCAACCATCGGGTGATGCGGCGCCGGCTCGGGCTGTAGCAGCGAGAACAGATGCAGTTTGGCGCCCAGCCGCTCCATGGCGCGGATTTCGTTGAGGATGAACGTCTCCGACAGACGCGGGTAGCGCTTCATCACATAAGCAACGGGGGCGTCGATCGGGATCATGCGGCATATCCGGCGAGCAGCCGCGTGGTGCGCTCCGCGAGAAAGCCGCGGACACGTGCGGCACCATTGAGGTCCAGCAGCGCGGCACCGCTGGCGCCGGGGCGCGGGGCGGCGAGCAGCGCGGGCAGCGCGGCGGCAAGGCGCGACGCAAGCCCCTCCCCCGGTGGCACATGAACCGCAAGGCCGAGGCGGTCCAGCAGCGCGGCGCGCATGCGCTGCTCGGCGCGCGGCGCGGCGCGCGGGACCAGAAGGGCGCGGGCGCCGCAGGCGATCAACTCGGCCGACGTATTGTAGCCGGCCATCGCCACCACCGCGTCCGCCGCGGCCAGGCTGGGCAGCAGGTCGGGGGTGCGTTCGATCAGTTCGATGTCGGACCTGCGGATTGCGGCAGCGCGCAGGCGGACCGCCTGATCCGGAGCCATCAATGGGCCGGTCAGGATCGCGGAATACACCGCGCCCGGGGGCAGCGCCGTCAGCGCCGCCAGATAAGCCTCCATCAGCGCGTAGCCGTCGCCGCCGCCGCCGGCGGTCACCAGCACCACCGGACGCTGCGCGGCACGGGCCTGGTTCCAGCATGGGCTCCCGGCGGGGCTCGCCGGGCGGCCCACCACATAGCCGGTGTAGCGCAGCTTGGCAGCGGATTTGGCGGACAACCCGTACGACTCGGCAACGTCGAACAGGCGGCGCGAGCCATAGACCAGGATGTCGTCATAGGCGTGGTCCAGCAGCGCATGGATGTCCTGGGCGCGCCAGATCTCGGCCACCGATTCGGGGCTGTCCAGAATGTCGCGCAGCCCGAGCACGGTGCGGGTAGCGGGCAGTTCGCGTCGGATCAGGCCGAGCGTGGCAAGCAGCTCCCCATTCATCCCCGCCGGGGCGTGATCGACCAGCAGGATGTCCGGCCGCTGACGCAGGACCAGTTTCAGGATCAGCGCCTCGCGATAGCCCTTCACCAGCGGAAAGCAGGCGCCGGGGGCCAGCGCGGCGTACGCCTCGGCTCCGGTTTTCACCACCGGCGGCAACGGCTGCACATGCAGCCCGCGTGGCAGGCGCCAGGCGTCGATCACCGGCGAGCCGGTGAGGAGCGTGACCTGGAACGGCGCGGGGTCATCGAGCAGCGCCGTTGCGATGGCCAGGTTCCGGCGCAGATGGCCAAGACCGAATGTGTCGTGCGAATAGAGGAACACCTTCGGCCGGCGTGCGGAGAGGGCGACCGGGGCGAAGGGCGTGCCGGCGGGGACCCGGATCATCTGGGTCATGCGCGGTGCCCCGGCCCCGGGGCGGCATGATGGCGTGGCGGTGACGCTGGCATGGAAGGCTCCGTGATCGCTGATCCGGAACCTGACCGATCAAGCTGACGGGAGTCTGACCGGGCCGGCGTGGCGCAGGTCACGCGTTGGTGAGGCGGCCAGTATCAGTCCACGAACACCACCGTCTTGGCGCCGTTCACGATCACCCGGTCCTCCAGGAAATAACGCAGCGCGCGCGCCAGCACGCGCCGTTCGATATCGCGCCCCTTGCGCACCAGATCGTCGGGTGTGTCGTGATGGCTGATACGTTCCACGTCCTGCTCGATGATCGGGCCTTCGTCCAGCGCGTCGGTCACCAGATGCGCGGTCGCGCCGATCAGTTTCACGCCGCGCGCATGGGCCTGATGATAAGGCCGCGCGCCCTTGAAGCCGGGCAGGAACGAGTGATGAATGTTGATGCAGCGCCCGGCCAAACTGGCAGCCAGCGCCGGGGACAGCACCTGCATATAGCGCGCCAGCACCACCAATTCGGTCCCGGTGCCGGCGATCAGCGCCGCCAGCGCCGCCTCCTGGGGCGCCTTGTTCGCCTTGTCCACCGGCAGATGGTGGAACGCCACGCCATCAAGATCGACATGGGCGTAGGTCTCGCGCGGATGATTCGCGACCACGGCGGCAAGCGTCATGGGCAATTCGCCGATCCACCAGCGATACAGCAGATCCACCAGGCAATGATCGAAGCGCGAGACCAGGATCATCACCCGCCGTTTGTGGCCCTGCGGACGCAGCCGCCAGTCCATGGCGAAGCGCGCGGCAACCGGGGCGAGGGCCGCCGACAGCGCCGCCTGGTCGGCGCCGCCATCGGCGACTGCGAACACGACCCGCATGAAGAACCGGCCGGTCTCGGCATCGTCGAACTGGCGCGCATCGCGGATATCGCCGCCGGATTCGAACAGGCTTGTGGTAACAGCGGCAACGATGCCGGGACGGTTGGCACAGGAGAGGCTGAGGATATAGGCAACGCTGGGCATCGACGCGGCTCCGGGTAGCGGCGGGCGGATGGTGGCACCGCTCGGGTGGGGCGAGCCAGGGGGGGAAGCACGGTCATCCGGTTTCCAGCAATGCCACCGCCGCGGCGCGCGCCGCCTCCGTCACGCTTTCCCCGGCCAGCATCCGCGCGATCTCCTCGCGCCGCGCCGCCGGGTCCAGCGCTTCCACGCGGGTGCTGGCGCGGCCCGCCGCCACCGCCTTCGCCACCCGCAAATGCGCTGCCCCGCGCGCAGCGACCTGCGGGCTGTGCGTCACCACCAGCACCTGCACGCCGCGCGCCACACGCGCCAGCCGATCGCCGACCGCCGCGGCGGTGGCGCCGCCGATGCCGGCATCCACCTCGTCGAACACCAAGGTGGGCACCGGGGCGCCGGCGGACAGCACCACCTTCAGCGCCAGCATCAGCCGCGATAGCTCCCCGCCCGAGGCCACCCGCCCCAGCGGTCCGGGTGCCTGGCCCGGGTTGGTGGCGATCAGGAAGCGCACCGCGTCGGTCCCGCCCGGCCCCCAATCGGCTTCCGGCAGCACCGCCAGATCGACCACGAATTTCGCCTTGTCCAGGCGCAGCGGCGGCAGTTCGCGCGCCACCTGCTTCTCCAGCCGCTGCGCCGCGATGCGCCGCGTGGCGGCCAGGGCGGCGGCGGCGGCCTCGTAGCCGGCGCGGGCGGCGGCGGCGGCAGCGGACAAGGCGGCGATTTCCGTGGCGCCGGTCTGCAACCCGGCCAGGCGCGCGGCCAGCGTGTCCAGCAGACCGGGCAGGTCGCCGACCGCCACGCCGTGCTTGCGGGCGGCGGCGCGCAGCGCGAACAGGCGTTCCTCGGCGGCCTCCAGCCGGCGCGGATCGGCGTCCGCCTCCGCGGCCAGACGCGACAGCAGCGTGTCGGCCTCGGCCAGCGCTTCCTCGGCCCGTTCCAGCGCGGCGAGCACCGGTTCCAGCCGGTTGCCGACATTTGTCTCGCCACTGGTCTCCAGCGGGCTGGCCCCATGCGGCGGGATCAGCTTCTGCAACGCGCGCGCGGCGCCCCGTAGCGCCGCCGCGGGGGCGGTCGCGCGACGGTCGCGGCCATGACTGCCGGGCGACAGTTCCGCGGCGGCGGCGGCGATCGCCTCGGCGCGGCGTTCCGCTTGCTGCAAACCGAGGCGCTCCGCCGCCAGCGCCGCTTCCTCCCCCGGCATCGGCGCCAGCCTGCTCAGCTCATCGACCGCGTGCGTCAGCCAGTCCTGATCGCGCGCCGCGGCGGCAATCGCCTCCTCGGCCGCGGTCAGCGCCGCCCGCGCCGCCCGCCATTCCCGCCAGGCGGCGGCGGTGGCGGTGGCGGTGGGCGCCGGGACCCCGAAGCTATCCAGGAGCGGGGCGTGGCTGGTGACGTCCGCCAGCCCCATTTGCTCGTGCTGGCCTTGCACTTCCACCAGCGACGCGGCAAGCCGGCGCAACAGCGCCAGACCGACCGGCTGGTCGTTCACGAAGCCGCGCGAGCGCCCATCGGCGCCGAGCACCCGGCGCAGCACCAGTTCTTCCCCGGGTTCGACCGCGATCCCGCCCTCGGCCAGCAGCGCGCCCGCCGGGTGGTCGGGCGCGGGGGCGAAGCTGGCGGCGACGCTGGCCTGGGCGACGCCGGCGCGCACCAGCCCCGCCTCTGCCCGCATGCCGAGCGCGAGGCCCAGGCTGTCGAGCAGGATCGATTTGCCGGCGCCGGTCTCCCCGGTCAGGACCGTCAGTCCGGGGCCGAATCCGAGGTCAAGCCGCTCGATCAGCACCACGTCGCGGATGGCGAGCGCGGTCAGCACCTGGGCGGCGGCTCAGAACAGCCAGCCGAGGCTGCGGGCGAAGAATCCGTGACCCTCGCCAGTGGGCGAGGGCATGTTCTTCGCCAGCAGATGGTCGTTGTACAAATCCGAGTAGGTGTCGGCATACCAGGAGCTGCCGGGATAATTATATCCCAGCACGGCGGCGGTCTTCAGCGCCTGATCGCGCATCCCTAGCCGCAGATAGCATTCCACCAGCCGATGCAACGCCTCGGCGACGTGGTTCGTGGTCTGGAAATCCTCCACCACGCGCTGGAAGCGGTCGACGGCGGCGGTGTAGAGATGCTGATTCTCGTAATAGATGCCGATCGCCATCTCGTGGCCGGCCAGGCGATCGCGCGCGAGATCGATCTTCAGCCGCGCGTCGCGGGCGTATGGCGTGCCGGGGAAGCGATCGGTCACCTGACGCAGCGCGGCGATGGCGTCGAGCGTGCTTTGCTGGTCGCGGCGGATGCCTTCGATCTGTTCGTA
>DAHWDR010000071.1:0-8373 GCA_027330745.1 Acetobacteraceae bacterium
GCCCTGGCCGCGCTGCGGCGCATCCCGGAGCTGAAGGTGCGGCCGATCGCATCCTCCTGCTGCGGCATGGCGGGCGCGTTCGGCTATCAGGCCGAAACCCAGGACGTCTCCCGCGCCATGGCCGAGGCCGGGCTGCTGCCGGCGCTCGCCGCCGCCGCGGCCGAGGATATCGTGGTGGCCGACGGGACGTCCTGCCGCCACCAGATCCGCGATCTGGCCGGGCGCACCGCCATCCACTCGATCCAGTTGCTGGAGCGCGCGCTTGCCTGATCCGATCGCCTCCGCCGAAGCCGTGGCCGCCACCCTGGCGGCGATCCGCGCGCGCGCGCCGCTGGTGCACAACATCACCAATTTCGTGGTCACCAACAGCACCGCCAATGCGCTGCTGGCGGTGGGCGCCTCGCCGGCGATGGTGGAAGGCGCGGACGAGGTCACGGCGTTCGTCGCCATCGCCGATGCGCTGGTGGTCAATCTGGGCACTTTGTCGCCGCCGCGCGCGGCGGTGATCCGCGCCGCCGTGGCCGCGGCGCGCGCGGCCGGCACGCCCTGGGTGCTGGATCCGGTGGCGGTGGGCGCGATCCCGACGCGGGCGGCGCTGGCGCGCGCGCTTTTGGCGCTGGGTCCGGCGGTGGTGCGCGGCAACGGCTCGGAGATCGCGGCCCTGGCCGGCGCGGCGGCCGGGTCCGGGCGGGGGGTGGATTCGAACGCCGACGCCGGCGCGGCCCCGGAAGCCGCGCGGCGCCTGGCGGCGCGGGCCGGCGTGGTGGTGGCGGTCACCGGGGCGGTGGATTACGTCACCGACGGGACCCGCATGATCGTGCTCGGCAACGGCCATCCGATGATGACGCGGGTCACCGGCATGGGCTGCACCGCGACCGCGCTGATCGGCGCGTGTCTGGCGGTGACGGCCGATAATCTGGCCGCCGCGGCGCATGGGCTGACCCTGCTGGGCGTGGCGGCGGAACTGGCCGCGCCGGACGCGGCGGGTCCGGGGTCGTTGCAGGTCGGGATTCTGGATCGGCTGTTCGCGCTGGACGCGGCGCAGATCCTGCGGCTGGCGCGGATCAGCGCCGAAAGATGATTGGTCGGAGTGAGAGGATTCGAACCTCCGGCCCCTGCGTCCCGAACACAGTGCTCTACCAGGCTGAGCTACACTCCGACCGAGGCGCGGACGCCGCGGAGGCGCCGATATAGCCACCGCCGCCCCGCCCCGCAAGACGCGCCCGCGAACCCAGGTTATACCGGCGCATAGCGCAGGAGCCGCCCCCCATGTCCGATCCCGTCTGGCGTTCGATGCTGTTCGTGCCCGCCACCGCGCCCCGCTTCGTCGCCGGCGCGGCGGATCGCGGCGCGGACGCGATCATCCTCGATCTGGAAGACGCCGTCGCCGCGTCCGAAAAACCGCGCGCCCGCACCCTGCTGGAAGCCGCCATCCCGCAGGTTTCCCGCCGCGGCGCCGACGTGCTGATCCGCGTCAACCGCCCCTGGCGCATGATGGTGCGCGATATCGAAGCCGCGGTGCTGCCCGGAATCGCCGGCCTGGTCCTGACCAAGGTGGACGATCCCGAACATGTCCGCGCCGCCGCCGAGATGGTGGCGGAACTGGAAGCCGAACGCGGCCTGCCCCCGGGCGGCATACGCTTCCTGGTGCTGGTCGAGACCGCCGCCGGCTTCTTTCGCATGGAGGCGATCGCGCGCGCCCATCCGCGCATCGTCGCGATGAGCCTGGGCGCCGAGGATTTTGCCCTGTCGGTGGGGATGCGCGCCGAAGCCGACGGGCTGCTATATCCCAAGCAGCACATGCTGTTCGCCGCCCGCGCCGCCGGCGTGATGCCGCTGGGGTTTGTCGGCTCGATCGCCGATTTCCGCGACCAGGACGCGTTCCGCGTGATCGTCCGCCGCTCCGCCCGGCTGGGCTTCGTCGGCGCGTCCTGCATCCATCCGTTGCAGGTCGCGGTGCTGAACGAGTGTTTCTCCCCCGATCCGGCCGAGGTGGAACGCGCCGGACGCATGGTCGCCGCCTATGACGCGGCGCTGGAAGCCGGCCACGGCGCGGTGCAGTTCGAGGGCGCGATGATCGACGTGCCGGTGGTGGATCGCGCCCGCGCGCTGCTGGGGCGCGATGCCGCGGTGCGGGCGCGGCTGGCGCGGGCGGGCTGATGGTCGCGCGCGCCGATCTGCTGTGGCTGGGCGTCGGCGCGGGACTGGCCGGCGGGCTGGTGGGCGGGATGCTGCTGGGCGTCGGGATCGGGCTGGTGCTGGCGGGCGCACACTGGGGGCTGGCGCTGGCGCTGGCCGGGGTGCCGGTCTCGGCGCTGCCCGGGCTCGGCATGGCGCTACGCCTGATGCGGTATGAGACACCGCTGTAACCACGCCACCGCCAATCTGCCGGGGAACGGCGGTGCCGCACGCCGCCCCTCCCGCGGGAGCTACGCCGGTGAGTTACTTTCTCAGCTTGATCCCAGCCTTGCTGATGTGGGAATATGTGTCGGTCAAGGTCAATCTCCGGCTTGACCGCAAAACCCGCAAGCGCCTGTTCCGGATCGGCTTTCTGACCGCTCTGGCGGCCGGCGCGCTGGAATACCCGCTCGATGGCGTGGTTGCCCCCCTGGCGTTCGCGCCGCTGACCGGGCTGGCGCTGAAGGCGATCCTGGTCGGCGTGATCGAGGAAGGCACGAATTTCGTCGGTCTGCTGTTCCTGGCCGACCGCAAGCAGATCAGCGCGATCGGCCCGGCCGCGGCGATTCCGCTGGCGGCCGGCATCGGCATCGGCTTCGCGCTGTTCGAGAACATGTTCTATCTCGGCGCCGCCGCGCTGCACGGCACCGTGATGAGCACGGCGCTGATGCGCGCGTTCACCGCGATCCCGGGACACGCGCTGGACGGCATGGCGATGGGTGCGTTCTATTGCCTGGCTTGGCGCTCGCCCCGCCGCTTCGACCCCGCCGCCGCCCTGGCCGCCTGGGTGGTGCCGGCGGTGATGCATGCCCTCTATGATTTCACCGCCTTCGCCATGGCGCTGCCGGACCAGGCGCGCTGGGCCAGCTATCTGTTCCCGTTCGTGCTGCTGACCGAGGGGCTGCTGACCGCGGCGCTGGTCGCGGCGGCGTTGCGCGGCGCGACCTGGACCGGCGCGGACATGAGCGAGGCCGATGCCCCGGACGAGATCGGCAACCGCGCGGTGGCGATGGCGGTGGTGTTGCTGCTGGGCGGCAACGGATTGCTGTATTTGGCGGTGCGGGCAACGCACCCGGCCGCGTTCGCAGCGATTGCGGTGGCGCCGCTGGTGCTGGGGGTGGATCTCGCGCTGGTGGGGATGCGCCGGCGCGCCCTGGCCTGAACGCGGCGCTGGGCCCTGCGCTGGACCCTGCCCGCGCGCCGCGCGAGACTGCCGCCGCGGACAGTCTAAACGCGAACCCTGCCCGCCCCGTGGGAGCCGTCCATGCAAAGCCTGATGCAGCCGCACACGCTGCTGATTTCCTCGCTGCTCACCCATGCCGCGCGCCATCACGGCGATGGCGAGATCGTCTCGCGCTCCGAGGAGGGCGATCTCCACCACACGAACTGGGCCGAAACCGAACGCCGCGCCCGGCGCCTGGCCCGCGCGCTGGCCGCGCTGGGCATCGGCCCCGGCGACCGCGTCGGCACGCTGGCCTGGAACACCCATCGCCATCTGGAAATCTACTACGCCGCCCCCGGCATGGGCGCCGTCTGCCACACCATCAATCCGCGCCTCGCGCCCGACGACATCGCCTATATCGTCCAGCACGCCGGCGATCGCGTGCTGTGCGTCGATCCCGGCTTCGCCCCGCTGCTGCAAGCGATCGCGCCCGCCCTGGTCGGCACCGTGCGCGACGTGATCTTCCTGACCGATGCGGCACGGCTGCCCAGTATCGCCTTACCGTCCGGCATCGCGGTTCACGCCTATGAAGCGCTGATGGACGCGGCCGACGAGACCTATGTCTGGCCGGCGCTGGACGAGACCAGCGCCTCGGCGCTTTGCTACACCTCCGGCACCACCGGCCGGCCCAAGGGCGTGCTGTACAGCCACCGCTCCACCGTGCTGCACGGCTACGCGATCAACATGACCGACGTGATGGGGCTCGGCGCGCGCTCACGGGTGCTGCCGGTGGTGCCGATGTTCCATGTCAACGCCTGGGGCATCCCGTATGCCGCGGCGATGGCCGGGGCGGGTCTGGTGCTGCCCGGCCGGCAGCTGGACGGGGCCAGCCTGCACGCGCTGATGAACCAGGCGCGCGTCACCATGGCCTGCGGCGTGCCCACCGTATGGCTGGGCCTGCTTGCGCAGCTGCGCGCCTCGGGCGGGCGGCTGGACACGGTGCACACGATCATGACCGGCGGTTCCGCCTGTCCGCCGCTGCTGCTGGAGGCATTCGCCACCGAATACGGCGTGACGGTCGAGCAGGGCTGGGGCATGACCGAGATGTCGCCGGTCGGCACCTACAACAAGCCGAAATCCGGCAGCCCCGCGCCGGACCCGGCGGAGCGGCTGCGGTTGGGCCTGAAGCAGGGCCGCATCCTGTGCGGATTGGATATGAAAATCGTCGATGGCGCGGGGCGCGAACTGCCCTGGGACGGGGTCGCGTTCGGCGATCTGAAAGTGCGCGGCCCCTGGGTGACCGGCGCCTATTACGGCGATCCACCCGGCAGCGCGCTGGATGCCGAGGGCTGGTTCGCCACCGGCGACGTCGCCACCATCGACGCCGCGGGGTTCATGGAAATCACCGACCGCTCCAAGGACGTGATCAAGTCGGGTGGGGAATGGATCAGCTCGATCGCGCTGGAAAACCTCGCCGTCTCCCATCCCGACGTGGCCGAGGCCGCGGTGGTCGCCGCGACCCACCCGAAATGGGACGAACGCCCGGTGCTGCTGGTGGTGGCGCGGCCGGGGCGGGTGATCGATCCGGACTCGGTCCTGGCGATCTACGAGGGCAAGGTGGCGCGTTGGTGGGTGCCGGACGCGGTGGTGGTGCTGGACGAATTGCCACACACGGCAACCGGGAAATTGCAGAAGAACGCGCTGCGGGCGCGGTTCCGCGGGCATCTGACCGGGGGGAATTAGCCGTCCCCGATAGGGGCCGGGCTTGACCGGTCATCCGCCCCCGCGTGTCCGAGCGCAAATGGCCGCATCATTAGCGGCCATGGGGGCGGCCATGACGGGTGAGCCGAGGGGCGAGCGGCGCGCGCGGCGCTTCCCACCCCAGGGCCGCGCGCGCTAAGCCTCCGCGCCCTCCTGCCGGAACCACCGCCGCCGATGTCCGCCGCCCGCCCCGATTCGCACCCGCCGCTCCCGTCGCGGGACCGACCGATCGCGTCCGACTCCGAACCCAGCCTGGGGCGGATGCTGGCCTGTCTGGCCGGATTCGTCCTGCTCTGGACGCTGTATGCCGCGATCACCGAGGCCCCGGTCGCGCTCAAGCACGACATGGCCGAGGCCTATGCCTGGGGGCGGCAATTCCAGTGGGGCTACAACCAGCACCCGCCGTTCTGGGCCTGGATCTGCGGCCTGTGGTTCCGCGTGTTGCCGCGGCAACTCTGGGCCTTCGCCGCCCTGTCCAGCCTGAACGCCGGCATCGGGCTATGGGGGGCCTGGGCGGCGATGGGGGAGTTCGTGACCGGGCGCACGCGCACGCTCGGCCTGGCGCTGCTGCTGATCACGCCGCTGTACACGTTCTACGCCTATAAATACGATGCCAACACGATCTTCCTGTCGGTCTGGCCGTGGATGCTGGTCTGGTTCCTGCGCACGATGCGGACCCTGCGCACGCGCGACGGGATTTTTTTCGGCATCGCCACCGCCTGCGCGATCCTGTCGAAATACTACGCCGCGATCCTGATCGTGACCTGCCTGCTGGCCTCCCTGCAGATGCCGAATCGCTGGCGGCTGTGGCGCCGCCCCGCCCCCTATGCCGCGATCGCGGTGGCGCTGGCGCTGATCGCCCCGCATCTGGTCTGGCTGGCCCGCAACAACGCCCCGCCGCTGCGCTATCTGGCCAGCGTCGAGGGCTGGGGCTGGTCCTGGGTGCTGGCTCATGCCGCCAACGCACCGGCCTCGGCGCTGGGGATGATGACCGGGCCGATCCTGGTGCTGGCCTGGGTGCGACTGACCGCGCGGCCGCGCACGGCTTGGGGCTGGCCCGGCGATCCCCGTCTCCGGCTGCTCGCCACGCTGACCTTCGCGCCGCTGATCCTGTCGGAAATCGGCGCGCTCGGCGAACGCACCACCCTGACCTCGGAGATGCTGCTCGGCACGTTCCCGCTGCTGCCCCTAGTGCTGCTGGCGCTGGCCGCGCCGGTGGAGCAGGACCGGGTGCGGCGGATCACCCTGCGCCTGGCCGCGCTGGTCAATTTCGGCGCGGTCGCGGTCGCGCCGGTGACCATGCTGGTCCGCACCTACGTCTCCCCGGCGGCGATGAAGATCGGGCCGTATCAGGAAGTGGCGCGCGCCGCGACCCGGATCTGGCATCAACGCACCGGGCTGCCGCTGCGCTACGTCGCCGGGACCCATTGGTATGAAAACGAGGTCGCCTTCTACAGCGCCGATCGCCCGCACGCGTTCAAGGATTTCGACTACGCCGCCGCGCTGTGGGTGACCCCGGCGCGGATCGCGCGCGACGGGCTGCTGTCGGTGTGCGTCGCCTCCGACCCGCAATGCCTGGCGCGCACGGCGCGCTTCGCGACCCCGGCCACGACGCGCACCACGATCACGCTGGCGCGGCATTTCCTGGGCCACACGGCGCGGCCGGTGCGTTTCGTGATCACGGTGATCCCGCCGCGGATCAGCCGATCCGCCCGGCCAGATCCTGGATGAACTGCCAGGCGACGCGGCCCGAGCGGGCGCCGCGGGTCACCGACCATTCATTCGCCTCCGCGCGCAGCGCCGCCACGCCGATCGGCAGACCCAGCGCGCCGGCGTAGCCCTCGACCATCGTGAAATAGGTTTCCTGGTCGCAGTTGTGGAACCCGATCCACAGACCGAAGCGATCGGAGAGCGAAACCTTCTCCTCGGTCGCCTCGGACGGGTTGATCGCGGTGGAGCGCTCGTTCTCGATCATGTCGCGCGGCATCAGGTGGCGGCGGTTGGACGTGGCGTAGAACAGCACGTTGTCCGGCCGCCCCTCGATCCCGCCATCCAGCACCGATTTCAGCGCCTTGTAATCGGTATCCTGCGCCTCGAACGAGAGATCGTCGCACAGGATCAGGCAGCGCCGGGACGCGCCGCGCAGCTGGTCCAGCAGGACCGGCAGGGTGCGAATATCCTCGCGATGGATTTCGATCAGCGCCAGCGCGCCGGGGCGGGCCTGGTTCACCGCCGCGTGGACCGCCTTGACCAGCGAGGATTTCCCCATCCCGCGCGTGCCCCAGAGCAGCGCGTTGTTGGCCGAGCGGCCGGCGGCGAAGCGTTCGGTGTTCTCCAGCAGAATCCGCTTCTGCTGTTCCACCCCGGCGAGAAGCGCGATCGGCACGCGCGAGACCTGCGCTATGGGCGCCAGGCGCGGCGGGTCGGGATGCCAGACGAACGCCTCGGCGGCGTCGAGATCGAGCGGCGGCGGCGGCGGCGGCGCCAGCCGGTCGAGCGCTTCGGCGATACGCAATGCGGTCTCGAGCAGGCGCGGGTCCATGCGGGTGACTTTCCGGAAACTTGACGCGGGGCGCGCGGAACCTATGGTCCGCCCGCCGATCCCGCAACCGCCCACCGCCAACCCGGGCCGCGTGCCCGCACAGGACAGATATGCTTATCACTCCGGCCTATGCCCAGGGCTTCGGCCTGCCTGCCTCGCTCGGCAGTCTTACGCAGTTCATGCCGCTGGTCCTGATGCTGGTGGTCTTCTACTTCTTGCTGATCCGGCCGCAGCAGCAGAAGGCGAAGGACCTGCGCGGCGCGCTCGGCGCGCTGAAGCGGGGCGACAAGGTGGTAACCGGCGGCGGGATTCTGGGCGTGGTGCAGAAAGTGTCCACCGTGCCCGACAAGGCCGGCAAGCTGGTCGCGGGATCGGAGGTGGAGGTGGAGATCGCCCCCAATATCCGCGTCACCGTCATGCGCGAGACGATCACCGCGGTGATCCGCCCGCAAGCGGCGAACGACGCCAAGCCGGCCGGGAAAGTGAAAGCGTCCTGACGCGGCGTCAGCCCGCGGCGAGCGGGTCCGGCCCGTAGCGGTTGGTCCCCGGATCGCCGGGGATGAACAGCAGTGCGAGCGAGAACAGGAACCCGATGATCGGGATCAGCGTGATCAGCGCCGCCCAGCCGGTCCAGCCGAAATCCCGGCAGCGCTGCGCGATCACCGCCCAGCCCGAGAGCGCGAGCGGGAGCATCAACAGATAGGCGATCACGAGCGGCCACCAGGCCTCG
>DAHWDR010000091.1:0-12355 GCA_027330745.1 Acetobacteraceae bacterium
TGGCGCGCGGAGCGGCGGGAACCAGCGCGCTGCATCTGCTGCTGGCGATCGAGCGGGCGCGCGCGCTGGACCGGGCCCTGACGGCGGCGGAAGCGGACGCGCTGGCGGCGGACGGCAGCTTCTCGGCGGACGAAGTGGCGGAGCTGGATCGGCGGATCGGCGCGGCGTTCTTCCATCGCCGCGCGGTGTTGCCGCTGTCCTGCTGGTCCTGCGGCGGCACCGCGTTCGATCTGGCGCGGCTGCGCTGCGGCTGCGGGATGGATCTGGGGATGGAGGGGGCGGACTCGCTGACCGCGGCGGTCTGGGCGCGACCGCGGGGGGAGGCGGCTGGACCACCGTGTTGACGGCGCCCCCGTCCAGCGCCCCCGGCCGTGGCCGGATTCTGCACACGCTCAGGCTGGCAGCACGCGGAGTTTCGGGCCGAGTTCCCGCTATCGCGGTCCGTCCAGCACCAGCATCAGATCGGTGTCCCCCGTCGCCTCGCCGGCCGCGGTGATCAGCGCATGCGCCTGCCCGCGATGGTGGGTCTGGTGGTTGAAGAAATGCACCACCAGAAAATCCCGCCGCGCCCGCATCTCGCGCTGCGCGGAGCCGGAGAACCAGCTCAGCTCCCCGTCCAGCCAGGCCGCGTCCACCCGCCCGGCCCAATCCGAGATTCGTGCATCCAGCGCCTCCCGCGCCGCCGCCAGCGCGGGGAACGCGGCGATCATCCCGCCGCTGTCGCGCTGCGCCACCGCCGGCCGCTCCCCGCCATCGAAGCGCGACATCCACATCGTATCACCCCATACCAGGTGGCACAGCGTGCCGTGGAGCGAGCCCCAGAACGCGCCCCGCTGCGCCCGCCGCACCGCGTCCGGCAGCCGTGCCGCGGCGGCGTAGAGACGACGGTTCATCTCGGCGTTGTAGGCCGCCATCGTGCGCACGAACCCTGGTTCGATCATGGTCCGGGCGCCGCCAGGAATGTCCGCCCTGCCCCGGTAATCCGCACCACCGCGGCGCGACCGTCCCGAACCTGGGCCACCAGACCGCGATCCACCGCCTCCTCCCACACCGGCAGGCGTGGGCAGGAGGTACGCCAGGCTTCCATGACGTCCTCATACGGGCGATCCGCGACCGCGACCCAGGCGAGCAGGTCGCGCAACAAAGGCGTGACGGCGTCGGACATGGTCATCTCCAGGATCGGGAACAGGATACGCCATTTTGTCGGCCCTTCCGATGCCGTCAATCTTGATCCATATAATCAACATGGACCCGTCCGCCCCCTGGATTCCCGCCGAGGCCGCCGCCGCCCGCCTCGGCGTCACCCGCCAGACCCTCTACGCCTATGTCAGCCGTGGGTTGCTGCGCGCGCGCCCGGCGCCCGGAGATCCGCGACGCGGTCTCTACGACGCCGCCGATATCGAGACGCTGCGCGCTCGCGCCCGCGGCCGGGCGCGCGCCGATATCGCCGCCGCGGCCATCGATTTCGGCACCCCGGTCCTGACCTCCGCCATCACCGCGATCGCCGCCGGCCGGCCCCACTACCGCGGCCACGACGCGATTGCGTTGGCCGAGACCGCAACCCTGGAACAGACCGCCGCATTGCTATGGGAACAGCCGTTTCCCGCCCTGGCGCACTCGGATTTCATCGCCGCCGCGCCGGCGCCCGCCGCCCTGCCCGGCTGCCTCGTTGCGCTCGCCGCTCTGCCCGCCCAGCCGATCTGGAACCGCCGCCCCGCCGCGCTGGCGACCGAGGCCGCCATTCTCCTCCGCCGCATCACCGAGACCTGCGCCAACCGCCGCGCCGCAGGCCCCGCACACCAGACCCTCGCCGCCGCCTGGGGGCAGAAACCCACCGGGGCGGAGCTGCTCCGCCGCGCCCTGGTCCTGTGTGCCGATCACGAACTGAACGCCTCCACCTTCGCCGTGCGCGTGGTCGCCTCGACCGGAGCGGCGTTGCCGCTGTGCCTGATGGCGGGGCTGGCAGCGCTCGGCGGCCCGCTGCATGGCGGCATGACCGAGCGTATCCGCGCTGCCCTCGCCGATCCCGCGCTGGCCGCCGATCCCGCCCGCGGGGTCGCGGCCCAGCTGGCGCGGGGGGAGAAACTGCCGGGCTTCGGCCATCGCCTGTATCCGGACGGCGATCCGCGCGCCACCGCCCTGTTCGCCGCGCTGGCCCCCGGCACCTGGTGGACCGATCTGCTGGGTGCGGTGGCGGAGCTGACCGGCGCCCGCCCCACGATCGACGTGGCCCTGGTGGCGCTGGAACGCGAATTGCGGCTGCCCCAGGGTGCGGCGCTTGCGATCTTCGCCGCCGGCCGCACCGCCGGCTGGATCGCCCACGCCTTGGAACAGGCCGCCGAGGGAAGTCTGATCCGCCCCCGCGCCCGCTACACAGGGCCGGGAGTCGCGCGCGGCCCGCGCCCTACGCCGCCACCACCGCCACCGCCGCCCCGGTGATCCGCCGCAGCGCCTCGGCCGAGGTCCGGAACACATGCCGCGGCGACCCCGCCGCCGCCCAGATCGGGTCCAGCGCCAGAAGATCCTGATCCAGCAGCAGGAGCGGCGGCGCCAGATGCCCCAGCGGCGCCACCCCGCCAACCGCGAATCCGGTTGCCTCCCGCACCCAGTCCGCATCCGCCCGGGCGAGCGTCACGCCCAGCACCGCGGCCGCCTTGGCCGGATCGACCCGGTTGGCCCCGGAGGTCACCACCACCACCGCCCGATCGCCGGCACGAAACACGATGCTCTTCGCGATCTGCGCCACGGTGCAGCCCACGGCGCCGGCGGCCTCCGCGGCGGTGCGGGTGCCGGCGGGAAATTCGGCGATGGTATCGGGATGGCCCGCGGCGAGCAGTGCGGCGCGGACGCGGGCGACGGAGCCGGGAAAAGCGGCGGACATGGCGGGAACCCTCGGGCGACGGCGCGGGTTTGATAGCGCACCCGCCGGAAGCCGTCTGCCCCGCCGCGCCCTAGCGTCTTGCAAAATGCAACCAGACCTGTTATATTCCGGCTCATGCAGCGCACCAGCTTTACCGCCATGCCCTGCCCGATCGCCCGCTCGTTGGAGCGGGTGGGCGAATGGTGGTCGATCCTGATCCTGCGCGATGCATTCTATGGTCTGACCCGGTTCGACCAGTTCCAGCGCAGCCTGGGCGTGGCCCCCAACATCCTGACCCGCCGGCTGAACGGCCTGGTTACCGCCGGGCTGCTGGAACGCCGCCGCTACCAGGACCGCCCGCCCCGCTACGAATATCTGCTGACCCCAAGGGGGCGCGATTTTCATCCGGTCCTGATGTCGCTGATGGCCTGGGGCAATCGCCATTTCGCCCCGGAAGGCGAGAGCGTCCGCATCGCGCGGGCCGACACCGGCGCCGCGGTGGACCCGGTCGTGGTCGACCGTGCCAGCGGGCAGCCGATCGCGGGGCCGCTGTTCCGAATGGTCCCCGGCCCCGCGGCCACGGCCGAGGTCCGCGCGCGAATGGAAAAGCGCGGCGATCGCCCATTCCAGCCCGCCGTGACGGACGCCTGATCGCGCCGTTCACGCCGTGCCGACACGCCACACCACGATCCGCGCCGCGCCATGCGCCCGGTCCGCCAGCAGCGCCCCGGCCAGAGGAGAACCGACCAGCGGCGGCGGCGTTTCCTCCCGCCCCATTTCCGCGACCAGCAGGGTCCGCGGTCCCAGCCAGCCGGTCGCCGCCAGCCGCGCCACCGCAGCGCCCAGCAGGTCGCGCCCATAGGGCGGGTCGAGCAGCACCAGATCGCGCCGCGTACCCGGGGGCGCCGCCAGCACGTCCGCGCCCAGTACCGTCCCGCGCGCGCCCAGCGCGGCGAGATTGGCGGAAAGCGCGGTCAGGGCGGCTGGGTTCTGTTCGATGAACACCGCCTCGGCGGCGCCGCGCGACAGCGCCTCAAGCCCCAGCGCGCCGGTGCCGGCGAAGGCGTCGAGGACAGAAGCGCCCTCGATCGCCGCTCGTCCGCCCCAGGGCGCGTGCCACAGCATATCGAACAGAGCCTGACGCATCCGTTCCGACGTCGGCCGCGTCACCAGGCCTGGCGGCGCGGATAGCACGCGCCCACGCCACGCACCGCCGATGATGCGCGGCCCGACGCGTCGGGTCAGGCGTAATCCTCCGCCACCGTGGTATCGCGCGCCCGATCCGGCGCCAGCGCGTTGAACACCGGCGACAGAACGACCGCTACCGCCAGGTTCACCACCAGCGACGGCAGCGCGATGTAGCAGGGGATCACCGTCCCCAGCACATGGAGCGGGAAGATCGGCGTGAATCCGACCGAGGCCGCCATCCACGTCCCCAGCCCGAATCCCGCCGCCCAGCCGATCAGCAGCGCCCAGCCGTTCAGGAACCGCGTGTACAGCGACAGCAGAACCGACGGCAGCGTCTGGATGATCCACACCCCGCCCAGCAGCTGCAGGAACAGCGCGTATTTCAGCGGCAGCGCGACCACGAACACCAGCGCGCCGGCCTTCACCACCAGCGACGCGAGCTTCGCAACTCCGCTTTCCTGCGCGTCCGTGCAGCCAGGATTGAGGAACGCGCGATAGACGTTGCGGGTAAAGATATTCGCGGTGGCGATCGACATGATCGCCGCCGGCACCAGCGCGCCGATCGCGATGGCGGCGAAGCCGACGCCCACGAACCACGCCGGGAAGCTGTGCAGCAGCAGCGCCGGGACGGCGAAATTATTCGCATACAGTTTGAACCCGCTGGCGAACTCCGGCAGCTTCATCACGCCCGCCGCCAGTGCCATGAAGCCCAGCAGCGACAGCAGCCCCAGCATCAGCGAATAGGCCGGCAGGATCGCCGCGTTCCGCCGGATCACCCGCGCGCCCGATGCGCCCAGGATGCCGGTGATGGAATGCGGATACAGGAACAGCGCCAGCGCGGAACCCAGCGCCAGCGTGCCATAGGCGCCGAACGCGCCCCACGATCCGGCGGGCGGATGCGCCAGCAGCAACTTGGCCGGCGGGATCGCCGCGAAGATTTTGCCGAACCCGCCCAACTGCGCCGGGATCACGATGATCGCCACGATCACGGTCAGATAGATCAACAGGTCCTTCACCACCGCGATCATCGCCGGCGCGCGCAGGCCCGACGTGTACGTGAACGCCGCCAGGATCACGAAGGCGATGATCAGCGGCAGATCGCCCGCCAGACCCGCGCCCTGGATGCCCATCGCGCCGATCACCACCTGGATGCCCACCAGCTGCAAAGCGATATACGGCATGGTGGCCAGGATGCCGGTCAGGCCAATCGCCAGCGCCAGAAATTTGTTGCCGAACCGCCCGTTCACGAAATCCGCCGCGGTCACGTAGCCCTTGCGATGGCACACGATCCACAGCCGCGGAAACACCAGATACAGGATCGGATAGACCATGATCGTGTAGGGGACGGCGAAGAAGCCGATGGCGCCGGCGCCGAACAGCAGCGCCGGGACCGCGACGAATGTGTAGGCGGTATAGAGATCGCCCCCCAGCAGAAACCACGTCACCCAGGTGCCGAAGCGGCGCCCGCCCAGGCCCCATTCGTGCAGCTGCGACAGGTCCCCGCGCCGCCAGCGTCCGGCGAAGAATCCCAGGACGGTGATCAGACCGAACAGGATGACAAAAACCGTCAATGCGGTGGTGTTCATCTCGCTACTCCCGCCCGCCATGTTCCAACCGATAGACCAGCCCGATCACGCCCACGCTCAGCAGCACCCAGAGCAGCTGGTACCAGTAGAAGAACGGGAATGAGAACAGCTCCGGCTGGACCCGATCGAAATACGGGATGGACAGCACGGCGACGAAGGGAATGAGCAGCAGAATGCGCGCCCAATGCCAGCGATGCATGGCGAAGGTCCTTTCCTGGCGTTCCTTGGCCCAGCGGCCGGGGATGCTCCTAGACCCCGGTCGGCTCGGGGTAAAGACTTGGCAATGATTGGCCCACCCGCGCGCGGCGCCGCGGCGATGCCGCGTCACGTATCACACGGCGCGGGCCAGCCGCACCCGCCGCCAGCGCAATCCCTGCCAGGCCAGCCGCGCCGTCAGGGACGCAAGCCGCCCGCGCGGCTTCAGCCCGACCGCCTTGAACACCATGCCCATGCCACGCTGGATATGGTGGAACCGGTAGCAGCCCATGGCGCCGGCCAGATAGGCAGCGGTGCAGTGCGCCCGGTCGAAGCGGACGGTTTCCGGTTCGTTGCCGCAATGCCAGGCGAAGGCGAGTTCGTCGTCCTCGCTTTCCCCGACCCGTCCGGCGGCGATGCGCAGGCGGCGCAACAGGCCGATACGCTCGCGCCCCAGATAGCGACGCAGATGGTCGTAGAACAGTTTATAGTGGCGGAACTCGTCGGCTGCGATCTGCGTGCAGATGCGGCGCAACAGCGGCTCCGCGGTGCTCTCGGCCAGGGCGGTGTAGTAGGACGAGGTCCCGGTCTCCACCATGCAGCGCGCGATCAGCTCCCCAGCGCGCGAGCCGCGGACCGAGGCGGTGGCATCCACCGGCACCTGGTACCCCGCCCGGTAGCGGGCGAAGGCGGCGGCGAAATCCCAGCCCGGGTCCGCCAGCTGCGCCCAGCGGCCGAGCGCCTCCCCGTGCTGGATCTCCTCCTCCGCCCAATAGGCGGCGGCGGCGCAGAAATCCGGGTCGTCGTGGAACACGCGGGACAGATAGATCGCGTAGTCGCCGCCGTTGCGCTCGACCATCGCCGCCGCCTTGACCAGCGGTATCACGGCGGGATCGACATGGCCGGGGTCGAACTCGTTCCAGGGAAGCTGTTCCAGCCGCCAGTGCTTCATGGGGCGGGGTTTAGACCCGGGCGCGGCGCCAGGGAAGACAGGGTCGGAAACGCCGTATCAACGCAACACCGCCTCGGTATGGGCGGCGATCAGGGGGAAGTCGATCTCCGCCGCAAGCCCGGGTCCGCTCGGCGCGTGCAGCATCCCGTCGGCATCGATCGCGAGCTCGCGGACCATGCCGTATTTATGCGCCGCATGGGGCAGCAGCACCTCGAACATGGTCGTATTCTTCAGCGCCATGCACAGATGCAGATTGGCGAGGTTGCCCAGCGAATTGCCGCTATGGTGGATTTCGTACGACACCCCGAACGCTTCGGCCAGATGTGCGGTTTTCAGCATCGGCGTCAGTCCGCCCTTGTTGGGCACGTCGCCGCGCAGATAATCGGTCGCGCGCTCGGTCAGCCAGATCGGGTAGCTGTCGAGCCCGCCGGCGGGGTATTCGGTAGCCAGGATCGGGATGTCCAGCTTCTGGCGCAGCTTCACGTAGTTGTAGATGTCCTGATCGGCCAGCGGGTCTTCGAACCAGTAATAGCCCATTTCCTCGATCGCGCGGCCGACGCGCAAGGCGTCCGGGTAGGTGTAGGACCAGGTTGAATCGAGCATCAACCGATACTCGTCGCCGACCGCGCGACGCACCGCCGCGCAGACCTTGATGTCGGTTTCGGGATCGCGCGGCGGGTGAATCTTGTAGCCCCGCCAGCCCTCGGCCTTGAACTGCTGGGCCTGATCGACATACGCCGCGATGTCCGGCAACACCTGCGAGCTGGCATAGGCGGCGATCGCGGTGCGGAACGTGCCCATCAGCGCATGGATCGGCAGGCCGGCGATCTTGCCCGCCAGATCCCACAACGCCACGTCCACCGCGCCGATCGTGCGGTAGCTGACATTGCGCGATTGCAACCGCATCGCCTGATGGATGCGTTCGCGCTGCAACGGATCGGCGCCCATCAGCATCGGCTTCAACGAGCGGATCAGCTGCGGTCCATCCATCGCGGCCGGGTTGGTGGCGGTGCCGAGAAAGGCGTGGCCCTCCAGCCCGGCATCGGTATGCACCCGCAACAGCCCCAGCGAGCTCGCCCCGCCCGCGGTCTGCGACCCGCTGGTGTAGCGGGTCGCGGGAATCCCGGGCCAGGTGAAGATCGTGAGGCTGACGTCGTCGATCTTCATCGCGTCACAGCGCCTTGTGGCTGCCGTCGCAACGTGGCGCCTTGGCGCTGTGCTTGCAGCCGCAGAAGCTGACCGTGCCGGCGGCGTCGGGTTTGAATTCGATCGGGGCGAAGCCGGTGCCTTTGTGGCTACCGTCGCAAAAGGGCTGCTTGGCGGACTTGCCGCAGGCGCACCACCAATAGGATTTCCCGGCCTCCACTTCCAGGCGGTACGGTTCCTTCTGCGCGATCAGGGGCAAGGTCTCGGACATTGGCAGGGTCCCTTGGCAGGTTTGTTGATTGGGAGATGCCAGCTTAGCAGCCTGCCGGACCGGACGCCACGGCGCGGTCCACCCGGTAAGCCTGCTCGGGTCCGCAGCGGTCCCGCCGGGCGGGAGAGCCCGGCGGGCGCGCGCTACTCCACCGTTTCCTCGGTCAGCCCCGCCGCATCCCCCGCGTCATCATCCGGCTTCGGCAGCGCGGGCAGCGCGGTCTCGGCGATTTCGAACGCCAGTTTCCCGTCCGCCAGGGTCACCTTCACCGCGCCGCCGCGCACCAGGCGCCCGAACAGCAGCTCCTCGGCCAGCGGCTTCTTGATGTATTCCTGGATCACGCGCGCCAGCGGCCGCGCCCCGTACAACCGGTCATAGCCGCGTTCCGCCAGCCATTCCTTCGCGGCCGAGGACAGTTCGATCGTCACGTTGCGGTCCGCCAGCTGCGCTTCCAGCTGCATCACGAATTTCTCCACCACCTGGGCGACGATTTCCGGCGTCAGCCCCTCGAACGTGATGGTGGCGTCCAGCCGGTTGCGGAACTCCGGCGTGAACAGTTTCTTGATCGCTTCTTCGTCTTCGCCCACGCGCCCTTCGCGGGCGAAGCCGATCGCTTCCCGCGCCAGGTCGGACGCGCCGGCATTGGTGGTCATGATCAGGATGACGTTGCGGAAATCCACCGTCTTGCCGTTGTGATCGGTCAGTTTCCCATGGTCCATCACCTGCAGCAGGATGTTGAACAGGTCCTGATGCGCCTTCTCGATTTCGTCCAGCAGCAGCACGGCGTGGGGATGCTGGTCGATCGCATCGGTCAGCAGCCCACCCTGATCGAACCCGACATAGCCCGGCGGCGCGCCGATCAGGCGGGACACCGAGTGCCGTTCCATATATTCCGACATATCGAACCGGATCAGCTCGATCCCCATGACGGATGCCAGTTGCCGCGCCACTTCGGTCTTGCCCACCCCGGTCGGGCCCGAGAACAGGTAGTTTCCGATCGGCTTCTCCGGCTCCCGCAGTCCCGCCCGCGCCAGCTTGATCGCCGCCGCCAGCGCCTCGATCGCCTTGTTCTGCCCGAACACCATGGATTTCAGATCGCGTTCCAGGTTTCGCAGCGTCTCCTTATCATCGGCCGAGACGGATTTGGGAGGAATCCGGGCGATCTTGGCCACCATCTCCTCGACATCGCGCAAGGTCACGGTCTTGCGCCGCTTGTTCTCGGGCAGCAACATCCGCGAGGCGCCCACTTCGTCGATCACGTCGATCGCCTTGTCGGGCAGCTTGCGGTCGTTGATGTATTTCGCCGAAAGCTCCACCGCCGCGCGGATCGCTTCCTCGGTATACCGGACCTTGTGGTGTTTCTCGTAATTCGTCTTCAGCCCGCGCAGGATCTTGACCGTGTCCTCGATGGAAGGCTCGTTGACGTCGATCTTCTGGAACCGTCGGACCAGCGCCCGGTCCTTCTCGAAATAGTTGCGGAACTCCTTGTAGGTCGTGGATCCGATACACCGCAGCGTCCCCGAAGCCAGCGCCGGCTTCAGCAGATTGGACGCATCCATCGCCCCGCCCGAGGTCGCCCCCGCACCGATCACGGTATGGATCTCATCGATGAACAGGATCGCCCCCGCCTGGTTTTCCAGCTCGGTCACGACGGCCTTCAGGCGTTCCTCGAAATCCCCGCGATAGCGCGTGCCGGCCAGCAGCGCGCCCATATCCAGCGCGAAGATCGTTGACTTCGCCAGCACCTCCGGCACGTCCCCTTCGACGATCCGTTTCGCCAGCCCTTCCGCGATGGCGGTTTTCCCCACCCCTGGATCGCCGACATACAAAGGATTGTTCTTCGTCCGCCGGCAGAGAATCTGGATCGTCCGCTCGATCTCCAGGTCGCGTCCGATCAGCGGGTCGATCTTGCCCGCCGTGGCCTTCTTGTTCAGATTGACGCAATAATTCGATAGCGCATCTTGTCCGCGCCGGGACGGCTTCTCCTCCCGCTCCCCTTCCGGATGCGAATCGCCATTCTGCGGCCCGCTCGCCTGCGTCGGCCGTCCCGCCGGCCGCCCCGGCGCCTTGGCGATCCCGTGCGAGATGAAATTGACCGCGTCCAGCCGCGTCATGTCCTGAAGTTGCAGGAAATACACCGCATGGGATTCGCGCTCGGAAAACAGCGCCACCAGCACATTGGCGCCGGTAACCTCATCGCGCCCCGAGGATTGCACATGGATCGCCGCCCGCTGCACCACCCGCTGGAACCCCGCGGTCGGCTTCGGATCGCCCGAGCGATCGGTCGCCAGCCCGGCCAGATCCTTGTCCAGGAACTCCGAGAGATCCGTGCGCAGCTTATCCAGATCCACCCCGCAGGCGCGCAACACCCCCGCGGCGTCCTGATCCTCGACCAGACCCAGCAGCAGATGTTCCAGCGTGGCGTATTCGTGCCGCCGCTCGCTGGCGAGCGACAGCGCCCGGTGTAGCGTCTGTTCGAGATTACGGGACAGCATGGCGACGCTCCTGGCGCGAAAGGGAAGGGCAGGGCATGGGGCAGCCTATTCCTTCTCGATGGTGCACTGCAAAGGATGTTGATTCTGCCGGGCCAGGTCCATGACCTGAGTCACCTTGGTCTCGGCGACTTCATAGGTATAGACCCCGCACACGCCGACGCCGCGGCGGTGGACGTGCAGCATGATGCGCGTCGCCTCCTCGCGGCTTTTCTGGAAAAATCGCTCCAGCACATGCACGACGAACTCCATCGGAGTATAATCGTCGTTCAGCATCAATACTTTATACATGGCGGGCTTGCGCGTCTTCGGGCGCGGACGCACCACCACGCCGGTATTGGGTCCCTCGCCGCCGCGCCTGTCGTTCGTGCTCATCGCCGTCCATGTTCCGCCGCTGGCCGCTCCCGGGCGGCATCACCCGCATCATATCGGAACCCGGGCCGATGATAAAAGAGTGTCATCGACCCGCCATCGATCCCCAGGACGCAAAAAACCCGGGCACGCCATCGGCGGCCCGGGTTTCGCATAGGGTCAGGCGGCACCGCGAGGGGGGGAGGGATGCGGTGCCGCCTGGGGTCGCGCTGCCTGGTCGGTTCAGACCGGCTTCGCGAACTTCTCGACCGCCAGGCCCATGCGCGCGGTCAGCGGCGCCAGCGCCTGCTCGGTCAGCTTGATGGAGGCGTCGGTCAGCTTGCCCGACTCCGCCAGCGTCTTCTCGATCGCGGCCCGGGCAAACCCGGTCTGCAGGTCGATCGCATCCTTCAGCGACTTCACCGAGGCGAGCGCCTTGAACGTGGTCATGCTCTCCTCGTAGCTGCCCTGGGCGGTGGCGGCGACCTGCTTGGACAGGTCCTGCACCCCGGCGGCCCAGATCTGGCCAGCCTTCATGACGGCTTCCATGTTGCCCTGGCCGAACGCCACAAATTCTTCAGCGGTCTTCATTGCCTTCTCCATCCCTTCCTTGACCTTGGCCTGGGTCTTCTCGATCCCGGCCGTCGCCTGTGCCATGCCGTCCTTCAGGGCGGCCACGGTCTGCTCGATCCCCTTCGCGCCGGCTTCCGCCGCGAATGCTGCTGCCGGGGCGACGTCGATCGCCGCGGTCTCTTCGGTCTTGGTTTTGACTGCCATTGCCGTGCTCCTGTTCTGGGCCGCGCCGGCCCGGGTCTTGCTGCCGCGACGTTGCGGTTACTTGCTGCCGTCCAAATGCTTTTGCTGCACCGCAGCACAACGCCGATATAGGCCCCGCCAAACCGCCGATCAAGGGAAAAATTGTGCGCCGCACAATAACCCCGACAGGCCTCCGATTGCACTTGGAGATGCGGCCGGGTTTCAACCCCGCCCCGTAACCCATTCAAGAATTTCTGGTATTGCCCTGATTTCAGTGTGGACAGCACCCCCAGGAACCGCTTACAGTGGCCTCGGCTTGCAGGAGAAAGAACGAAATGGCTGCCGCTGGGCGCCGTTGGCGCAACTTTATGCGCATGCTTGCCATCGGCGGGATCCTATCCGTCGCGCCCCTGGCCGAGCCGGCCAGTGCCGCGCCGCCGCCGCAATCGTCCATCCTGGAAGTCGCCGCCACCGGGCGCGTCCTCGCCGCCCAGGATCCGGACGGGCTGCGCCATCCGGCCAGCCTCACCAAACTGATGACGCTCTATATGACTTTCC
>DAHWDR010000111.1:0-7024 GCA_027330745.1 Acetobacteraceae bacterium
CAGCACCACCCAGGGCAGTTTCGTGGTGCAGAAGATGTGGATGTCAGGCGGCACCGCCTCGGCGTGGTCCAGGGTGCCGACGCGGACGAAGGCGATTTTCGGCCCGGCCCCGGCGTAATGGCTCCACAGCGCAACCCGGCAGGCGGGGCAGCGGGCGATGGTCTGGCCCTTGCCGCTGGCCGAGGGCGTGGCGACCAACTCCGGCGCTCCGGCCAGCAGCGTCACCTGGTCGGTCTCGATCATCGCGTTCAGCGCGAAGGCGGCGCCGGTTTCGCGCCGGCACCAGGTGCAGTGGCAGCAATGCACGAATAACGGCGCGGCGCGCACGATATAGCGCACGGCGCGGCAGGTGCAGCCGCCTTCCATGGGGAAGGGGGCGGTCACCCGACCTCCGGCAGCACGTCTTCCTTCACCGGCAGTACCGCGCCCATCCAGGTGGCGTGCTTCGTGTGGTCGTCGCGGGGGCGGCCGGATTCCGGGTGCAGCAGGATCGTCAGCCCCATCCGATTCAGCATCAGGAACGGCGCCAGCGAGGGGAACAGCTCGGGCTTGAAGGCGATCTGGTACATCGCCTGCACATGCGGGCCGACCGGCACGTCGTGCCAGCGTCCCATGCGCGCATCGGGGAAGCGCGCTTCCACCCATGCGCGCAAGCTCGCCGCGGTGGGTTTCGACGCCTCATCGTAATAGATATGGGCGTGATATTCGGTGATCAGCGCCGGCTCGCGCGCGGTCTCGGTCATGTATCCTCCGCCAGCTTCGCGCGCACCTCGCGCTTGGTTACCTTGCCGTAGCCCGATTTCGGCAGCGCATCCCAGAACACGAACCGCGCCGGCCATTTGTATTTCGCCAGCCGCCCATCCAGATGCGCCAGCAATTCGGCCCCGGTCACCGCGTCCCGCGCCACCAGCACCGCCACGCCGGCCTCGCCCCATTTCGGGTGCGGCAGTCCCACCACGCAGGCCTCGGCGATCGCCGGATGCAGCAGCAGCGCCTCCTCGATTTCGCGCGGATAGACGTTCGATCCGCCCGAGATATACATGTCCGACGCCCGGCCGGTGATGTAGACCAGACCGCGCGGGTCGATATGGCCCAGATCGCCGGTATGGAACCAGCCGCCGGCGAACGCCTTTGCGTCCGCTTCCGGATTGTTCCAGTAGCCCGCATGGACGGCGCCGCCGCGCACGCAGATCTCCCCGGTCTCGCCCGCGGCCAGCGCGGCGCCGTCGGCGTCCAGGATCGCCACCTCCATCCCGGTGCGTGGAAACCCGCAACTTCCCACCGGCATCCGCGCGTCATCGGTGCTGTGCCAGTCGGGCGGCAGCACGGTGATCGCCCCGGTGACTTCGCCCATGCCGTAATACTGCACCAGCACCGGCCCCAGTGCCTCCAGCGCAAACGCCTGATCGGCCCGATACATCGGCGCCCCGGCATAGATCACGTAGCGCAACGAGGAATGGTCATGCGCGGCCACCGCCGGATCGCGCGCCAGCAGATTGAGGATGGTGGGCACGGTGAACATGTTGCTCACCCGATGCCGCTCCACCAGCGCCCAGACATCCGCGCAATCCAGCCGCTCGCCCACCGGCAGCACCGTCGCCGCGCCGCGCGGCACCTGCACCAGCGCGTGGATCCCGGCCCCGTGCGACAGCGGCGCCACCACCAGCGACACGTCACGCTCGGTGGTGCCGGGGATCAGATCGGCCAGGTGGTTGTTCACCACGAATCCCAGCTGCCCATGGGTCAGCACCGAGGCCTTGGGTCGCCCGGTGGTGCCCGAGGTATAGAAGAACCAGGCCGGATGATCCCGCCCCACCGTGGCTGCCGGAGCGTCATCGGCCGGGCCGGACGCCAGCGCCTGCCACGTATCCTCGCCCGTGCCCGCGTCTCGTTCCGCCAGCCACAGCGTCATCCGCATGCCCGGCGCCGCGTCTCGCACCGCCGCTGCGTGGTCCGGAAAGGCGGGGTCGATCAGCTGTGCCACCGCGCCCGAGGACTCCGCAAGATACGCCACCTCGGGCGGGGTCAGGCGGAAATTGGTCGGCACCCATACCGCGCCCGCGTGCCAGCACGCCCACAGGGTTTCCATCTGCGCGACGGAATTGCGTGCATGCACCAGCACCCGGTCGCCCGGGCCGATCCCGCGTGCCCGCAGCCCGGCCGCCCCGGCCCGCGCGCGGGCGGCGAAGGCGCGCCACGACACCGCCGCGTCGCCACGGATGAACGCGGCACGGTCGGGAAACCGCGCCGCGGTCTGGTCCAGGAGGACCGCGAGATTGGCGGTCGGGATCAGCGCAGTGGCTCCAGGATGGAGACGTAATTGGCCACCGCCGCGCCGCCCATGTTGAACACGCCGCCCAGCTCGGCCTTGGGCAGTTGCATCCCGGCCGGCGCCAGGCCGGTCAGCTGCATCGCCGCCAGCGCGTGCATGGAAACCCCGGTGGCGCCGATCGGATGGCCCTTCGCCTTTAGCCCGCCCGAAGGGTTCACCGGCAACCGCCCGTCCTTCGCGGTCCAGCCTTCCAGCACCGCGCGCGCGCCCTGGCCCGGCGCGGTCAGACCCATCGCCTCATATTCCAGCAATTCGGCGATGGTGAAGCAGTCATGGGATTCGACAAACGAGAGATCGGACAGGCTGCGTCCGGCCGTGTCCAACGCCTGCCGCCAGGCCAGCGCCGCGCCCTCGAACCGGGTGATGTCGCGTGCCGCGATCGGCAGGAAATCATTTACCTGCACCGCGGCGCGGAACCGCACCGCCTTGCCCATGGCGCGCGCCGTGTCCTCATCGGTCAGCACCAGCGCCGCGGCGCCGTCCGAGACCAGCGAGCAATCGGTGCGCTTCAGCGGCGGCGCCACATAGGGGTTCTTCTCGCTCACGTTGCGACAGAACGCGAACCCCAGATCCTTGCGCATCTGCGCGTAGGGATTATCGACGCCGTTCTTGTGGTTCTTGGCCGCAATCGCGGCCAGCGCGTCGGACTGATCGCCATATTGCTGGAAATAGCGCTCGGCGATACGCCCGAACACGCCCGCGAAGCCGGCCGGTATATCGGCCTCCTGCTTGCGATAGGACGCTTTCAGCAGGATGTCGCCTACCGCCGGTCCCGGCGTCGCGGTCATCTTCTCGACCCCGATCACCAGCGCGAACCGGCCCCGCCCGGCCAGCAGGAAATCGCGCGCCCCATGCACCGCGGCCGAGCCGGAAGCACAGGCGTTCTCGAACCGGGTGGCGGGCTTGAAGCGCAGTTCCGGCAGATGCTGCAACACCAGCGAGGCCGGGAAGTCCTGCGCCGAGAA
The DNA here is from genome assembly GCA_027330745.1 of Acetobacteraceae bacterium. GTDB lineage: Bacteria > Pseudomonadota > Alphaproteobacteria > Acetobacterales > Acetobacteraceae > JAJZVS01. The sequence goes on from DAHWDR010000111.1 coordinate 3,298, forward strand.
CCCGTTATTGAACAGGCTGATGAAGCTGGCGTCGATCTCGCCCGGCGCCACCCCGGCATCCGCGATCGCCGCGCCCGCTACGCGGCCGATCAGGCTTTCGATATCGGGGTCTTCCAGCTTGCCGAAGGGCGTGTGGGCCCAGCCGACGATGCAGGCTTCGGTCATGGCAGGTTCCTCCGTGGCGTGTGGAGTGTAGAGCGGGGGCTGCGGGCGGAGAAGACGGCAACCGCGGCGGCGCGCTTGATCTGGATCAGCCGCGCCCGGCCGCGACGCATTATATTTTTCGCCATGGACATCCCCCCGTCGCCCCCCGTTCCGTCCGCCGCCGCCCCCGCCGATCGCACGGCCGATGCGGCGCGGCTTGACACCCTGGTCCACGCCGCCGAGGGCCGCATCACGCGCGGCCTGTCACCGACAGCGCTTGGTCTGGCCTGGCTCGACTGGGCGACGCATCTGGCCAACGCTCCGTTCCGGCGCCTGGCCCTGACCGCCGACGCGCTGCACCAGCTCCGCCGCTTCGCCGAGGTCGCCGCCACCGGCACGCCGGCGGTCATCCCACCCCCAGGGGATCTCCGCTTCGCCGATCCCGGCTGGCGCCAGCCGCCATTTCTGCTGGCCGAACAGGCCTTCCTGCTCGGCCAGCAATGGTGGGCCGCAGCGGCCAGCGGCGCCGAGGGCACGACCCGGGCCAACGACCGCATCGTGGGGTTCATGGCGCGGCAATGGCTGGACATGCTCTCGCCCTCCAACCTGCCCTGGCTGAATCCGGAGGTGATCGCGCGTACGGCGGAGACCGGCGGGCGCAATCTGCTCGCGGGGGCCGACCATGCGCTGCGCGACCTGCACCGGGCGCTGGCGGGCCATCCCGACGCCGGCGCCTTTCGCGTCGGCACCGACATCGCCGCCACTCCGGGCCAGGTGGTGTTCCGCAACCGCCTGATCGAGCTGATTCAATACCGGCCGACCACCGCGACGGTGCATCCGCAACCGGTGCTGATCGTGCCGGCCTGGATCATGAAATACTATATCCTGGACCTATCGCCGCAGAACTCGTTGATCCGCTGGCTGGTGGGCCAGGGCTACACCGTGTTCGCCATCTCGTGGCACAATCCGACCGCCGCCGATCGCGACCTGACGATGGAGGAGTACCGCCGCCTTGGCGTGATGGCGGCGATCGACGCGGCCCTGGGCATCACCGGCGACGCGCGGCTGCACGCCACCGGCTACTGTCTGGGGGGCACGCTGCTCGCGATCGCGGCCGCAGCCATGGCGCGCGACGGCGACGACCGGCTGGCCAGCCTGACGCTGTTCGCCGCGCAGACCGATTTCACCGAAGCGGGCGAACTGGCCCTGTTCATCACGGAAGACCAGCTCGATTTCCTGGACGATCTGATGGCGGCCCAGGGCACGCTGGATAGCGGTCAGATGGCCGGCGCCTTCCAGATGCTGCGCGCCAACGACCTGATCTGGTCGCGCGCGGTGCGCAGCTATCTGCTGGGGGAGGTCGAGCATCCGTCCGATCTGATGGCGTGGAACGACGACGGGACCCGGATGCCGGCTTCCATGCACAGCGCGTATCTGCATCGGTTGTTCCTGGCCAACGATCTGGCTGAGGGCCGGTTCCTGGCAGGCGGCGCCCCCGTCTCGTTGGCCGACATCCGCGTGCCGTGGTTCGTGGTCGGCACCGAGAGCGACCATATCGCCCCCTGGCGTTCCGTGTACAAGTTGCATCTGCTGAACGACGGAGATCTGACCTTCGTGTTGACCTCAGGCGGGCACAATGCCGGCGTGGTGAGCGAGCCGGGCCATCCGCACCGGCAGTACCGGCTCGCGCGGCGGGTCCATGGCGACCGCTACCGCGCACCGGAGGCGTATCTGGCCGGCGCCACGCTGCATGAGGGGTCATGGTGGCCGGAATGGGCCGCGTTCCTGGCGGCGCACTCTGCCGCCCCGACCTTGCCGCCGGGGCGCTATGTTCATGAGCACTGATCCCACCGATCCGGTCGAACACCCGCGCCATGCCTGGTTCGCCGCATTGCTCGCCCGTGCCGCCGCCGGCCCGGCGCTGCCCACCGCGGTCGCCCATCCCTGCGCGGCGCATGCCCTGGCGGCCGCGGTGGCGGCGGCGAGCGCGGGTCTGATCGAGCCGATCCTGGTCGGACCCGAAACCCGCATCCTGCGCGCCGCCGCCGAGGCCGGGGTGGATATCGCCCCCTATCGCCGGGTGGCCGCGCAGCATAGCCACGCCGCCGCCGCCGCCGCGGTGGCGCTGGTGCGCGCGGGGGAGGCGCGTCTGCTGATGAAAGGCTCGCTCCATACCGACGAGCTGCTGCATGAGGTTCTGGCGCCCGATACGGGGCTGCGCACCGAGCGCCATATCAGCCATGTCTATATTATGGATGTGCCGACCTATCCGCGCCCGCTGCTGATCACCGACGCGGCGGTGAATATCGCACCCGATCTGCTGACCAAACGCGACATCGTGCAGAACGTCATCGACCTGGCCCACGCCATGGGGATCGCGCAGCCGCTGGTGGCGATTCTGTCCGCGATCGAGACGGTGACGCCGCGCATCCCCTCGACCATCGAAGCCGCTTCATTGTGCAAGATGGCCGATCGCGGGCAGATCACCGGCGGCGTGCTGGACGGACCGCTGGCGTTCGACAACGCGATCAGCCCGGCGGCGGCGGCGGAGAAGGGGATCGTCTCGCCGGTCGCGGGGCGGGCCGATATCCTGGTGGTGCCGGATTTGGAAGCGGGGAACATGCTGGCGAAACAGCTCACATTCCTGGCGCGCGCCGACGCGGCCGGCGTGGTGGTGGGGGCGCGGGTTCCGATCATCCTCACCAGTCGGGCGGATTCCGAGCGCACGCGAATCGCGTCCTGCGCGGTTGCGGTGCTGCTGGCGCGCTGGAGGGCCTGAGCGCGGCGGGAGAAGCGGGGCAACGGACGCGCATGATCCGCCGACGCTTGCCGCCGGCTTCACCACATCATGCGCGGCGCCGCGTTGCGTTTCGGGGCTTGCCCCGGGCGGGTGGCCGAGATCCATTCGGTCACGGGCATGAAGCGGGGGGCAAGGAAATGATAGGTGCGCCCCAGCAAGGCGAGGGTGCCTTCATCGAACGTGCCGGCGGAGGCATCCCACTGCGTCAGGATCGGCTCCCAGGCGCGCTGGCTGCGATACAGCCAGTCGCGGTTGGTGCGGATGAAGGCGCGCTGGCTGTCCACGTTGCGCAGCGCGGCCATGACCTCCCCGGTCTGCGCGTCCAGTTCGTCGAAGCGGGCGGCGATCTGGCGTAACGCGAGCGCGGTCAGGCGCTTCACCTGGGTCAGGGTTTCGATGTGGCTCGCATCGCTCCGCCAGCCGCGGGCCAGGCGTTCGATCTTGCCCGCCATCTGGCGCACGCGCCGCAGCAAGCGGTCGCGCAGTGCCTCGATATAGGCGAGCTCGTTCCCCAGCGCTTCGAGCAGGCCGACCACCGCGGTGCTGGTTTCCAGGCCCAACGCCGCGGCGGCGCGATCGAGCGCGGTGTGGACCTGGGCGCGAAGCGCGGGGTCGCTCGCCATCGCCAGCAGCGCGCCGGCGTCCAGGCGTTCGTGGTCGGCCGCACCTTCGTTGAGCCATTCCACCAGGCTGACCCGCAGGCGGGTCTGCGCGATCTCCAGGTGCAGGCGATCGGGAGACCAGCTTGCCTCGCCGGTCAGGACTTCGCTCGGCAGCCGGTCG
>DAHWDR010000116.1:0-5299 GCA_027330745.1 Acetobacteraceae bacterium
CCCGCCCAGCATCACCGTGTTCGTCATGCGCGGCATCGGCGCATGGGCGTAGGACTGGCGGCGTCCGTTCCCGGTCGGCCGCGCCCCCATCAGCCGGGCATTGAGCCGGTCCTGCATGTAGCCCACCAGCACCCCGTCCTCGATCAGCACGGTGCGCGAGGACGGCGTGCCCTCGTCATCCACCGTCAGGCTGCCGCGCCGGTCCGGGATCGTCCCGTCATCCACCACGGTCACACCGGGCGCGGCGATCCGTTGCCCCATCAGCCCGGCGAACGCCGAGGTCTTCTTGCGGTTGAAATCGCCTTCCAACCCGTGTCCGATCGCCTCGTGGAGGAGAATGCCGGGCCATCCGGCCCCCAGCACCACTTCCATTTCCCCGGCCGGAGCCGGCACGCTGTCCAGGTTCACCAGCGCCTGGCGCAGCGCCTCGTCCACCGCCGCGCGCCACGCGGCCGGGTCCATCAGCCCGGCATAGCCGACGCGTCCGCCGGTCCCGTAGCCGCCGGTCTCGCGCCGCCCGTTCCGCTCCACCACCACGGACACGTTGAACCGCACCAGCGGGCGTAGATCCGCCACCCGCGATCCGTCGCCGCGCAGGATCTGCACCGCCTGGAATTCGCCGCCGAGCGAGGCCATGACCTGCACCACGCGCGAATCCTTGCCGCGGGCATAAGCGTCCACCTGCGACAGCAGCGCGGCGCGCTCGGCAAAGCCCTCAGCGCCGAGCGGGTTTGCGTCCGAATAGAGCCGCGCGTTGGTGGCCCGGGGTGGCTCGCTCGCCACGCCGGAATAGCCGGCGGCGACCGCCGCCACCGCGTCCGCCGCGCGCGTCAACGCTGCGTCCGACAATTCCCCCGCATGGGCATAACCGGTCGCCTCTCCGGCCACGGCGCGCAGACCGAAGCCGAGCGCGGTATCGAAACCGGCGCTGCGGATGCGCCCGTCATCCAGGCTGAGTTGCTCGCTTTCGCGGTATTCCAGGAACAGCTCGCCATCGTCGCTGCCGGCGAGCGCCCGGTGCAGCTGGCGTTCGGCGCCGGCGCGATCCAGCGCAGCTTCGGCGCGGTCGAAGAACAGGGCATCGGTGGCGGCAAGCGCGGTCATGGCAATTCCTTGGGCTGGGGAAGGCGCAACCGATGCGCGGGCAGGCGGATTTCGGCAGTGGTGCCGGCCCCCGGGCGACTGGTCAGGGTCAGCGTCCCACCGTGGCTTTCGATCAGGGCACGCGCCAGATATAGGCCGAGGCCGGCGCCGGAGAAGCGACGTGCCAGCGAGGAATCGAGTTGGGTGAACGGATCGAACACCCGGCCCAGGTCGGCCTCGGCGATCCCGATGCCGGTATCGGCGATCGCAATCAGCAGCGCATCGCCGTCGCGCTGTGCCGTCACCTGCACCGATCCGCCGGACGGGGTGAATTTCACCGCGTTGGAGACCAACTGATGCAGCGCCTGCGCCAACCGGCGGCGATCCGCCAGCAGCAGCGGCAGGACCGTGCCGGGCGGCGGTCCGCTCAGCACGACCTCGGCGGCGCGCGCCGCGGCCTCGAACTGGCGCAGGCAGCCGGCGATCAGGCGGTCCGGCTCCACGGCGTCCTCGACGAGATCGAACCGGCCGCTTTCCAGCCGCGCGACGTCCAGCAGCGTGTCGATCAGGCCCAGCAACTGCCGCCCGGCGGCGTTGATCGCGCTGGCGTAATCGGCGCCGCGGCCTTGCGCGATCTCGGCCGCCAGCGTCTCCGAGTAGCCGATGATGGTATTGAGCGGCGTACGCAGTTCATGGCTCATGGTGGCCAGAAAACGGGATTTGGCCTGGCTCGCGGCTTCGGCCGCCTCCTTGGCGCGCCGCAGCGCGTGCTCAGCCTCGCGCTGGTCGGTCAGGTCGGTCAGCGTGGTGATGTTCATCCCGCCCGGCGCGGGATCGGCGCGACGCTCGACGAAGCGGCCGGCAGCGTTGACGAAATGGCGCACCCAGGGATGCCCCCAGTCGCGCGCCTTGATCTCGGCCGCCATTGCCTGCGCCAGTCGGCCATGGCCCAGATAGCCGCCGGCGAGGATCCGATCGATGAACTCGCCATGGGTGCAACCCGGCGTCAGATAGCTGGGCGGTATGCCGATCAAGATGGCGGCCATCGCGTTGGCGGTGAGCAGCCGCTGGTCCGCCCCCCACAGAATCAAGCCATGCCGCAAGCCTCCCAGCAGGACCTCGGTCTCGTCGCCGCGTCGGCGCAGTTCCGCCTCGGCGCCGACCAGCGGAGTGATATCGCGCACCACGGTCATGTAGCCGCCATCGGCGAGCGGCACCCAGCGGTTCTCGATCACGGTGCCATTGGGGCGATGGCGGCGGCGGGTCTGGGGGCGGGAGAAGTCGAACGCGAGGTGACGGGCGAGCAGGGTCTCGGGGTCGCCCGGACCGTATTCGCCCGCGGCGATGCGTGCGCGGATCAGCGTTTCCTGGCTGGCCCCGAGCGGCGCGGGGACACCGGCCATCAACCGGTCGTAGGCGGCATTGGTCAGCACCACGCGCCGGTCCGGACCGAACACGATCAGACCCTCGGGGAAGGCATCGATGATCTCGGCGAGGCGCGCGCTATCCGGGCGGGGTGGAGCCACTGGGGGGTGGCGGGCGCGCGGCGTTTTCACGCGCCCGGCCGGCCGTTGCCAGCGGGATCGGCGGCGGCGGGATCGGCGGCGGCGACGTCCGGCGGCAGGGCGGGTAGGGCAGCGGCCGGACGGCCCCGCCGCAAGCCGTGGCGCAGTCCCTGGCCGATCGGCAGCGGACGCAGCGCGTGCAACGCCACCAGCGAAGCGGTCAGGGTCAGTACTGCGTTCGCCTGGTGCGCCGCGGCGAGCGGCACCGGCACCACCAGCAGCAACGTCGCCACGCCAAGCGCGTATTGCACAATCACCAACCCCGCCGTCGCCAACACCGGCCCACGGATGCGCCACGGCAAGCCGCCGCTCAGCGCCATCGCCGCGGCCAGCAGCCCGAGCACCGCGGTCAGGCTTGCCAGCACGCGATGGTCGAACTGCACGGCCGCGATATTTGCTGTCAGGTTGCGCCAGAACGGATGCAGATGCGCGTAGGCGCGCGGCACCAGGTGTCCGCCCATGAGCGGGAAACTGTTATAGGCGAACCCCGCATGGGTACCGGCGACAAAGCCGCCGGCGGCGATGGTCAGCGCCAGCGCCGCGGTGAATGCCGCAACCACACGGCGCAGTCCGCGCGTCGACGGCGGCGCGGAGGGGGCCGAATACAGCGCCGAAAGCCCGGTCCACAGAATCGCTGCATACAGAACCAGCGCCAGCGCCAGATGCACCACCAGCCGCGCCGGCGCGACCGCGGTGGCATCGGCGAAGAAGCCGGACCGTACCATGAACCATCCCACGGCCCCTTGCAGCCCGCCGAGGACGAAAAAGCCGATCAGGCGCGGGATCAGGCGTCGTGGCAGCAGCCCGCGGACCAAGAACCAGCCCATCGGCACCAGCACCGCCATCCCCAGCAGCCGCCCCCACAGGCGATGCACCCATTCCAGCCAGAAGATGCGCTGAAACCCGGCCAGGCCGAAGCCGTCATTGACCAGCTGATATTGCGGTGTCTGTTTATACAGCGCGAACAGATGCTCCCATTGGGCGTGATCCAGCGGCGGCAGGATGCCCGTGACCGGCGCCCATTCCATGATCGACAGACCCGAGCCAGCCAGCCGCGTCAGGCCACCGAGCACCACCATCACGAAGATCATCGCGCAAAGACCGAACAGCCAGAGCGCGATGCGGCGCCGGTTCTGGCGGGTCTCACCGCGCTCGCCAGGGGGAAGGTCAGGGAAATCGCTGACGTCGAAGGGCATGACAAGATTATACGCCGCGACCGCGGCGCAATCTACGCCGCCCGGCCGATCCGCGCATCCAACCGCGCGCTGTCCTCGATATGCCGCGCCAGCGCTTCCACCACCTCGGTCGGCTGCGCGCTCGCGCGCACCAGGACGATCCCGTATTCGGGCAGAGGTGGCAGACCATCGGCGGCGCCGACCACGCGCAGCCCCTCTGGCAGCCAGGCCTGGGCAGACACGCTGACCGCCAACCCCGCCAGCACCGGCGCCTGCGTGCCCACCTGTGAGCCCGAAGTGTAGGCGATGCGGAACTGCCGTCCGGCCTGTTCCAACGCCCGCACCGCCGCGCGGCCCCAGTCGCAGCCGCCGCGCTCGGCGGCGGGGTCGGGGCTGGCCAGCGCCAGCGGCAGCGGGTCCAGCCGATGCGTGGCGTGGCGCGCGGCGCTGACCCAGACCAGACGCCCGCGCCACAGCGGACTGGCTGGCAATTCGCGCGGCTGGGCGCCGTCGGAAAGCAGCGCCAGATCCAGCGCACCCCGCCGAAGCCGGGCCACCAGGTCCGACGAAGGTTCGCACAGCACGTCCACCTGGGCCGCGGGATGGGAATCGGCGAAACGCTTCAGCACCGGCGGGAGGTAGCCGAAGGCATAATCGTCCGGCGTGCCCAGCCGCACCGTCCCGGCGATGCGCGGGGCACGGAACGCCGCCACCACCTCATCGTTCAGGGCCAGGATACGGCGCGCCTGGACGATCAGCATCTGCCCATGCGGGGTCAGGGTCACGGCCCCACCCTTGCCGCGCAGCAACAGGCGCTGGCCCAACATGTCCTCCAGCCGCTTGATCTGCATCGAGACCGCCGACTGGGTGCGGCCGACCAGCGCGGCGGCGGCGGTGAAGCTGTGGCCGTCCGCAATCAGCACGAAGGCGCGCAGCAGATCGGGGTCCAGACCAGGAGGGAGCGACATAGGGATCAGATTATCTGATCCATGATATCAGAACAATGCATTTTTCTGATGTTCGACGCGAGCTTATCACTGCGGTCCAAGGTGATGGAGGCTCCGATGCCTGCTCTGACCGCACTGGTCGCTTCATTCGTGGCCCCGGCCGCATCGCGCCCGGCGCGCGGAGCGGGGCGGGCCGCTTCACGCGTATGGGCGGGGTGGGGCGCGGCCTGGCGGCGCAGCCGTGGCCGCGCGCGCATCGCTGGGCTGGATGCACGAATGCTGCGCGATATCGGCGCCACCTGGGCCGAGGCGGAACACGAAGCAAACAAGCGATTCTGGCAGCTGTGACGCCAACCGGCGGAATTGCCTTCGTTTTCGGCCATTCCGCCGGCAGATCAGGCGCGCCTTGTCGGTGCCGCGGGCTGCGCGCTCCGAACCCCGCTCAGAACCATCCCGCCTTGTCGACCACGTTGCGCAGCGCGCCGCCGGCGGCGAAGGCACGCGCGTTGGCGGCCAGGATCGCGAACCG
>DAHWDR010000120.1:0-3860 GCA_027330745.1 Acetobacteraceae bacterium
CGACGGGGCGGCCCGGACCGGCACGATCGAGACCGCCCACGGCCCCATCCCCACCCCCGCCTTCATGCCGGTCGGCACCGCCGCCACCGTGAAGGCCATGACCGCCGATGCGGTCCGCGCCACCGGGGCGGCGATGATCCTCGCCAACACCTACCACCTGATGCTGCGTCCCGGCGCGGAACGGGTGGAGGCGCTCGGCGGGCTGCACCGGATGATGGACTGGCCCGGCCCGATTCTGACGGATTCCGGCGGGTTCCAGGTCATGTCGCTGTCCGGGCTGCGGCGAATCGACCCCGCGGGCGTCACCTTCCGCTCCCATATCGACGGCAGCGCGCACCGGCTTACGCCCGAGATCGCGATGCGGATTCAGCACCAGCTGGACGCGACCGTCACCATGGTCCTGGACGAATGCACGAGTTTCCCGGCCACCGAGGCGGAGGCCCGGGCATCGATGACCCTGTCCCTGACTTGGGCGGCCCAGGCGCGGGCGGCGTTCGTCCCCCGCCCCGGCTATGCGCTGTTCGCCATCGTCCAGGGCGGCGTCTATCCCGAGCTGCGGCGCCACTGCGCGGACATGCTTCAGGAAATCGGCTTCGACGGCTACGCGATCGGCGGGCTCGCGGTGGGCGAGGGCCAGGCGGCGATGTTCGCCACGCTGGACGCCACCGTCCCGGCATTGCCCGCCGACCGGCCGCGCTACCTGATGGGCGTCGGCACGCCCGACGACATCCTGGGCGCGGTCGCGCGCGGCGTGGACATGTTCGACTGCGTGATCCCGACCCGCGCCGGGCGCACCGCGCGCGCCTATACCTCGCGCGGGGTGTGCAATCTGCGCAACGCCCGATTCGCGGCCGATTCCGCCCCGCTGGACCCGGCCTGCGCTTGCCCCGCCTGCACGCGCCATCCGGTGGCCTATCTGCACCACCTGTTCCGCGCCGGGGAGATGCTGGGGCCGATGCTGCTGACCTGGCACAATCTGGCGTTCTACCAGGACCTGATGCAGGGTCTGCGCCAGGCTATCGCGGAGCGGCGCCTGGCGGACCACGCCAGCGCCCTGCGCAGCTTCTGGCGCGGAGGAAACGCAACATGAGCTATGACCGCCCCTATGCGGGCCTGAAAGTGATCGACCTCAGCCAGGGCGTGGCCGGGCCGTATTGCGCGATGCTGCTCGCGCAGCACGGGGCGGACGTGATCAAGGTGGAACCGACGGTAGGTGGGGACTGGAGCCGCGGGCTGGGGCGCATCTACGGCGATCAGACCGCCTATTCAATCCCGGCGAATCTGGGCAAGCGGAGCCTTGCGCTGGATCTGAAGGCGGCGGCCGGGCGCGATGTGCTATGGCGGCTGCTTGCGGGGGCCGATATCGTGGTGCAGGGCTACCGCCCCGGGGTGATCGACCGGCTTGGCTTCGGCTACGACGCGGTGCGCCAGGTCGAACCGCGAATCATGTACGTGTCGGTCTCGGGGTTCGGCGCGACCGGGCCGCTGGCCGGGCGGCCGGCGATGGACCCGGTGTTGCAGGCCTTCACCGGGCTGATCGCCGAGAACGCCGGGGAGGACGGGACCCCGCACCGAATCCCGATCATCGCCATCGACATGAGCACGGCGCTGTATGCGTTCGCCGCCCTGGCGCCGGCGCTGTATGCGCGGCGCGACGCGACCGAAGGGCGCCATATCGAGGCCAGCCTGTTATCGGCCGCCGCCGGCCTGCAAGTGGTGCGGCTGATGCAGCAGCACCTGGAACAAGGCGCACTCCGCCCGCCCGCGGCGCCGAGCGGGGTGTTCGCCACCGCCGATGGCTGGATCAACATCACCATCGCCCGCCAATACGAATGGCTGGCGTTCTGTCGCGCGATGGCGCTGCCGGGGCTGTCCGAAGACCCGCGCTACACCGATTTCGACCACCGCATCGCGCACGCCGAGACCATGCGCGCTGCCCTGGCGCCGATTTTCGCCGCGCACACCACCGCGCACTGGTCCGAACGCCTGGCCGCCGAGCAAGTGATGCACGAGCGGCTGAACCGCTACGCCGATTTCCTGGCCCATCCGCAGACCCGCGCGGCCGGAGCCATCGCCTGGATCGACCACGCCCAGGTGCCGGAGCCGCTGCCGCTGCCTAACCTGATCGGGCGACCGGCCTTCGCCGCGGACTCGGCGCTGTCGCGTGCTCCGGGGCTCGGCGAACACAGCGTGGCGATCCTGGGCGAACATGGCTACGGCCCGGACGAGATTGCGGCGCTGGCGGCGGCAGGGGTTATCGGGGGGGCGTGATCGGGGTCCGGACCACCCCGGGCCAGCACCGAAGGAGGCGCCGATGCGCCCGCTGTTGTTCTACCTCGCGCTGTGGCTGAGCTTCGGCGCGGTGCATAGCTTGCTGGCCGCAGCGTCGGGACAAGCCTGGCTTGCGCGCCGCACCGGGGCGCTGGGGTGCAAGGGGGCCGACCGGCTGGCGTATAATCTGATCGCGCTGGGGCATCTGGCCGTGGTTCTAGCGCTGGGGCACTGGCTGCTGACCCCCCTTCCCCCCGCGTTGGCAGTCCATCCCGCCTGGCCGGTCCGCGCGGTGCAGTTCGCCGCGCTGGCGGGTGGGGCGGCGATTTTGGTGGCGGGCGGGCGGTCCTACGATCTGGCCCGATTCTCGGGTCTCGCCCAGCTGCGCCTCGGCGTGGCGGAACGCGACCAAGCCCCGGAACCGCTGGCGACCGCGGGTTGGAACGCACGGGTGCGCCATCCGCTGTATCTCGGGTTGCTGCTGCTGGTCTGGGGCGGGGCCTGGAGCGGCTTCGGGCTGATCACCGCCGTCTGTATCAGTGCCTATCTGTGGGTGGGAATCCGATTCGAGGAACGCAAGCTGCTGCGCCTCTATGGCCCGGTCTATGCCGATTATCGCGCGCGGGTGCCGATGCTGTTGCCACGGCCCAACAGGCGCCGAGGTCGGCGCGCCGGGTGATGAAGGGTACGCGCCGAGGGCCGGAGGTTGCCCCCCGGCCCGATCGCCTTCATGCGCCGTTCATCGCTAACATCTTGTATCGCGCTAGCCCGTGCCGGATCGCCCGGCCCTGGCTGGCAGTCGCAGCACCTGACCGGCGCGGATCTGCGCGGGGCTGCTCAGCTGGCCTCGATTGGCGCGGAAGATCGTCATGTAGGCGTCGCCGCGACCATAGGTCTGCTGGGCGATCTGCCACAGGGTCTGGCCGGGCCGGACCGTCACCGAGCGCATCGCGGCACGGGCGGCGGGCGCGGCCAGTGCGGCGAGTCGCAATGGCGGTGGCGCGAGAAGGCCGGGCGTGGTGGCCTGGGCGAGACGGGCGCGGGCACCGATCCGTGCCGCCGGCGCCGGTCGGGCGGCGGGCATGGCGGCAGGGGGCGTCGGATACAGGACGCTGGCGAGCGCCGCCGGGGCGGTCAGGACGCGCGGCGCCGGAGCCAGGCGCGCGGGTGTGGCGGGGCGGATCGCGGCCAAGGCCGGCGGCATCGTCGGGGCGGTGCGCAGCTGCATGGCAATCAGCGCGGCCGATGGGTGCGTGGCTACGTGAGCGGCTGCCAGGCGGGTTGCGGCCGGGGCAGAGGCTGGCAGAGTGGCCGGTGTTGCGGCACGGGCAAAGCGCGTCATCGTCGGCGCTGGCAGGGTCAGCGGGGACGCCTGCGCGGTCTCGGTCAGGCGGGGCACGGCCAGTTGCTGGACCACGTTCATCCGCCAGCCAAGGCTGACGATTCCGACCAGCATCGCCGCCGCCAGGGCGGTCGGGAGGGCAAAGGGGTCCTCGGAGAGCTTGGTCTCGAACATGGCGGGTGCTCCTGGCGGGTCGCGATGATGTTTTCGGCTTCGACGGATGCAGAGATAGCAGCCGATATCTTAC
>DAHWDR010000121.1:0-14115 GCA_027330745.1 Acetobacteraceae bacterium
GGAGGCCGATGCCTGCGCGCCGCTCGCCGCGACCGCGGAAGCGATCGCGCCAATCTGGCACGCGCTGGCCGCGCGGGCCGAGGCGCTGGGGTTTCATCGTCCCATGCCATACACCAGCGACGATCCGATCCCGGTCCTGCGGGTCGTCGGGGCGACCCTGGCGCCGACGGCGCGGGATGCGAACCGGGTGGTGTTTCTGCTGCCGCACGGGGCAGACACCGCGGTGCTGACCTCGCGCTGGACCATCCCTGCCGATCTGGCGCCGTGGTGTTCCGATCATCGGCGTCTGGGGCTGGCAATCCGCGAGATCCATGTCGCCGACGCCACCGGCGAGCGGGCGATCCCGCTGGATCACCCCGGTCTCACATTCGGCTGGCATCCGCGGGAATGCGACGACACGCGCGCCTGGCGCTGGACCGACGGTGCGGCGCGGATCCCGCTTGCAGCCGGCACGCCAGCCGTGGTCACCATCGTGCTGGGCGGAGCCACGCCATACTGGCTGGGACAGGATACCCCCATGGCGCTGACGCGCGCGGCGTAGCGCCGGTACCAAACCCTTCGTACCGGTACCCGCCGGGCTTCGATCAAAAGCTTCCGCGCGAAGGACGGCGGCGACGTAGGGACAAAGGGACCGCTCATGCCAACCCGCCGAGAGCTCCACTCTCGCCCTTGCGTGCCGGCCCGGCGCCTCCATCATGGCCGGCCATGACGGGAAGGGTTCAAGATCGGCAGTACGCCAGCCTACCGGCGGGGTAGTACCAGACTGCAATTTGTCGCGTTTTCCTGCGGCCTGCCAAGTCCCGTCGCCTTACGGCGTCAACCGATTTCAGCGCTCCGGCTGGTTTGGCCGCCGTCGCGGCCCGGACCGGTAGCAGCCCGCAATACCAGCCCATCCGCCCCATCCGCATAATACCCCCGTCGCACCCCAACTGCGACGAACCCGAACGCTTGGTACAGGGCCCGCGCCGGCCGGTTCGCCTCCGCCACTTCCAGGAACAGCGCTTGCGCCCCGCGCGCGCCGGCTTCCGCCAACGCCGCGGCCAGCAGCGCCCGCCCGATCCCGCGCCGACGCCTGCCCGGCAGCACCGCCAGCGTCAGAATCTCCGCCTCGTCGCCCGCCACCCGCGCCAGCACCATCCCACCCGCCGGGTCCATCCGGGCGAACACGCCAGGCAGCGCCAACTGGGTCGCGAAGGCCGCCTCGTCCCAGGTTTGCTCAGGGGGAAAGGCGCCCGCATGGATCGCCGCCAGCGCCGCCGCAGCCGCGGGGCCAGCCGCGATCACGCCGCCCCTATCGGTGGCGGACGCAGCCCGCCCGCCGGCAGCCGCGCGGCGGGGGGGTCAACATAGATCGGCAATACCTCTCGCGGGACCAGCCGTCCCGCCAACCGGTCCTCCGCCGCCAGCGCGATCCCCACTGCCGAGGGCACCCGCGCCGCCGTCAGCCGCACTGTGATGCCGCGCGCCGCCAATCGGGCCGCAATCGCCGTCGCCGCGTTGCCGGCCACCGCAACCGCTCCCCTTGGGCGCGGCAGGTCGGCCTCGGCCAGCGCCACGATCCGCCCCCCTGCTTCCAGGAAAACCCGCCCGGCGCGGCGCGAATCGATCGCGCACCACAGCACCCAGCCAGGCTCCAGGGTCACCTCCGCGGTCAGCGCCTCACCCACGCTGACGCCGACCACCGGCACGCCCGCGCCCAGCGCGATCCCGTGCGCCAGCGCGATGGCCGCACGCAGCCCGGTGAAGCCGCCAGGTCCCAGGGTCACGGCCACCGCGTCAGCCGGTCCGGCTTCGGCCAGCACCGCCTCGGCCATCTCGGCCAGGCGCCCCGCCTGGCCCTCGGCGGCGGTTTCGGTGCGCGCCGCGATGACCGTCCCATCCACCACCACGGCGACCAGGCAGCCGCCGAGTGCCGCGTCCAGGATCAGCAGGCGCATCCCGCTACAGCAGCCGGCAGGCATCCGCGAAATCGAACCGCGGCGAACGGTCGAACAGCCCCGCGGGATCCCCGTAGCCCAGATTGCACAGGAAATTGGAGCGCCAGCCCTCCGAGGCCAGGAACTCCGCGTCCACCTTGTCGTTGTCGAATCCCGACATCGCGCCCACGTCCAGCCCCAACGCGCGGGCCGCCAGCATCAGATACGCGCCTTGCAGCGTGCCATTGCGGAACGCGGTGGTCGCGGCCAGCGCGTCATTGCCGGTGAACCAGGACGCCGCATCCGGATTATGCGGAAACAATGTCGGCAGATGGTCGTAGAAGCGGGGATCGTACGCCACGATCACGGTCACCGGCGCAGCCATCGTCTTGTCGAGATTGCCCGCCGACAACGCCGGAGCCAAGCGCTCCTTCGCCTCCTTTGTACGCAAAAACAGGAACCGCGCCGGCGAGGAATTGGCCGAGGTCGGACCCCATTTCAGCATGCCATGCAGCGCGATCAGCGTGTCGTCGGAAACCGGCTCGTCGCGCCATTTGTTATGGCTGCGCGCCTCGCGGAACAGGGTGTCCAGTGCGGCGTCTTCCAGCATCACAGATCCACCTGCTCGACCGAGGTCACTTCAGGCACGTAATGGCGCAGCATGTTCTCGATCCCGTGCTTCAACGTGGCGCGCGAGGATGGGCAACCCGAGCACGCCCCCTGCATGTGCAGCTTCACCACGCCCTCCTTGAAGCCGCGGAACACGATGTCCCCGCCGTCGCTCGCCACCGCCGGGCGGACGCGTGTGTCCAGCAACTCGCGGATCTGCGCGACCACGTCCTCATCCTGTGGGGCGATCGGCTCGACCAGTTCATCCTCCGTCGCCGCGGTGGGTTCCATCACGGGACGGCCGGACAGGAAATGCTCCATCAGCGCGCCCAGGACCTGCGGCTTCAGCGCGGTCCAATCGATGGCGTCGGTCTTGCTGACAGTGACGAAATCGGCGCCCAGAAACACCCGCGTCACGCCCGGAATCTCGAACAGCGCGGCAGCGAGGGGGCTGGTGCCGGCGGTATCCGGGGCGGCAAAATCCACCGGGCGCGGGCCGGCCACGTCGCGGCCAGGCAGGAATTTCAGGGTGGCGGGGTTCGGCGTGCCTTCGGTCTCGATGAACATGGCGGCCTCGGGAGGGGGAGAAACCGGACCGGTGCGGTCCGCATGGACGTTAGATCGCCCCGATCGCGGCGTCTGGCAAGGGGGTGTCCGTCCATGATAGACTGCGCCATTCCCGCACGGAGAGATCGATGTCCGAGACCGCCCCCGCACCCCAAGCCGCGGCGCCGCCGCCGCTGGTGGTGAACATTCAATACGTGAAGGACCTTTCGTTCGAGGTCCCGGGGGCGCCGCAGGTCTTCACCCAGATGAAGGCGCAGCCGCAGGTGAACATCAACCTCGACGTCGGCGCCCGCCGGATCGAGGAAGGCCAGAACCTGTTCGAGGTCAGTCTGGTGATCCGCGCCGAGGCACTGGAAGGCACCGCGCCCACCAATGGTGCCGGGCAGGCACCGGCCGGCCCGACGCTGTTCGTCGCCGAATTGACCTACGCCGGCGTGTTCACCCTGTCGGGGCTGCCGGACAACGCGATCGAGCCGGTCCTGCTGGTGGAATGTCCGCGGATGCTGTTCCCGTTCGCGCGCAACATCCTGGCCGATGTCACCCGCGACGGCGGCTTCCCGCCCGTGCTGCTACAGCCGATCGATTTCGTGGCGCTGTGGCAGGCCCGCCGCAACCAAGCGCAGGGCGCGGGGCAGCCCGCGATTGCCTGACGGACCGGCCAGTTGACCGCCGGCCCCGCCCTCCCCAATTCGCGCCTATCCGCACCGCAGCAAGGACCCGCCATGAGCGCCGCGACCAAACCGGTCACCGATACCAGCTTCGCCGCCGACGTCCTCGGCGCCCCCGGCCCCGTGCTGGTGGATTTCTGGGCCGAATGGTGCGGCCCGTGCAAAATGATCGGCCCGGCGCTGGAAGAACTGGCGGAGGAGTTCGCGGGCAAGGTGACGGTCGCCAAGGTCAATATCGATGACAACCCCGTCTCCCCCAACACCTACGGCGTGCGCGGCATTCCGACGCTGATCCTGTTCAAGGACGGCAAACCCGCCGCCACCCAGGTGGGTGCCCTGCCCAAGAGCCGGCTCAAGGACTGGATCGCCGGCAACCTGTAACCGGGAGCGCGCGGCAATGGCGGATAGCCCGGTCATCCCGCCCGCCGCGCCCCCGCCGTCGGCCGCTCTGTTACTTCCGGCGACGCTACCCGCCGGCGTCGCTCTCCTCGCCTTGATGCAGGCCGGCGTCGCCGCGTTGCGCACCGACCTGCCGCTGGCGCTTGCCGGTGAGGCCGAGGCGGTGCACCGGATGCGCACAGCGGTCCGCCGGATGCGTTCGGGACTGGCGCTGTTCGCCCCCGTACTGCCCGCCACCGCCGCCGCGCGATCGCGCGCGCTGCGTGGCCTGGGCAAGGCGCTCGGCCCGGCGCGAGACTGGGACGTGTTCCTCGAAGAAACCCTCGCCGCCGCCGCCGCCGATGGGCTGTCCCCGGTCGCGCTTGCCGCGCTGCGCCGCGCCGGCGGGGCGGAGCGGCGCTTGGCCTATGCCCGTATGCGGCGTCGGTTGGGCGGCCCAGCGATGGCGCGCACCATTGCCGCGCTGCTCACGTGGTCCGAGCATCTCGCCACACGCAACCGCGGGCCGCTCACGCGGCTTGTCCGCGACCTGGCCCCGGACCTGCTGCGCCGACTGTCCCGGCGGCTGCGCGGCGGCAAACAGACCATCGCCGCGGGCGACGCCGAAAAACTTCACCGCTTGCGCCGCCGCATCCGCCGCCTGCGGGACGCCACCGAAGCGCTGGACAACAAGTCCAAACGCCGCAGCCTGACAGCCTGCCGCCGCCTGTCCGAACGCATGGGCGCGATCAACGACGCCACCACCGCCGCCACCCTGGCGGCCCGCCTTGGCACCGCGCGCGGTGCCGGCCCCGCCCCGGCTGCTCTGCTGTCCGACTGGGCCGCCGCCCGGGAACGGCGCGAACGAAGGCGCCTGCCGCGCGCGTGGCGGAAGTTTCGGGCGGCGTGAAGACCAACGACGCGCTGCCTCCCGGGCCTTCACGCGCCGCGAACCGTCCCGCTACCCCTCGCGCATGCCGCTGGCGCGGTGGCCGATCATGGCGAGCAGTTCCCGCCGCGTCGCGGCGTCCGTCCGGAACGCGCCCAGCATCCGGCTGGTGACCATGGTGACGCCCGGTTTGTGGACGCCGCGGGTGGTCATGCACTGATGCGCCGCCTCGATCACCACCGCGACACCGCGTGGGGCCAGCACCTCCTGGATGGTGTTGGCGATCTGGGCGGTGAGTTTTTCCTGGATCTGGAGACGTTTCGCGTATGCGTCCACCACCCGGGCCAGTTTGCTGATCCCGACCACGCGCCGGTGCGGCAGATAGGCAACGTGGACACATCCCAGGATCGGCGCCATGTGATGTTCGCAGGTGCTTTCCAGACGAATGTCGCGCAGCAGAACGATCTCGTCGTAGCCCTCGGTTTCCTCGAATGTGCGTTCCAGCAGCGCGGTGGGGTCGGTGTCGTAGCCCGAGAAGAACTCGCGATAGGACCGGGCGACGCGGGCGGGGGTATCGCGCAGGCCCTCGCGGTCCGGATCATCACCGGCCCAGCGCAGCAGGGTTCGGATAGCGGCCTCGGCCTCGGTCTGCGAGGGGCGGGTCGGGGAGCGATCGATCAGATCCACGGCGCGGCTTTCCTGAACTGCGGGTCGGAGGGTCCGAGCCCCTTGACGGCGATATGGCCCCGGGTCCGGGACCGGCAAGATTAAGGCGGCCGGCAAGATGACACGATCAGTGCACGCCGCCCGCCTGATGCGGGCTGTCAAGGCTGAAGGCAGGGATGGCGACTTCGACCATGTCGCCCGAACCTGGTTCCACCATGATGTAGCTTCCGACCATGAAACCGGATGGCGTGTCGAGCGGGGTGCCGGACGTGTATTCGAAGCTGTCCCCAGGTCCCAACACCGGTTGTTCGCCAACCACGCCAGCACCCTCGACGTCCTGGCGACGTCCGCGGGCGTCGGTGATGTGCCAGGCCCGACGCATCAGGCGCAGCGTGCGCGCACCTTCGTTGGCGATCCGTACACGATAAGCCCAGACATAACGGCCCGCGTCCGGTTGGGACTGGTCTTCCAGGTAGAACGAGCGGACGCTGACCCTGATGCCGGCGGTAACGGCGGTGTATTCTTCGGCCATGGGGGGACGGTTGTCCGGGGCGAGCGTAGTGTCAATGCAGGCGGTCCCGGCGCGCGATGGAACCCTGCTGGGCGGGCGCGTGCGCTATGCGCAGCCGGCAACCGGGTTCCGCAGCGGGATCGAGCCGGTCTTGCTGGCCGGGTTCGTGCCCGCGGCGGCCGGCGCCCGCGTGTTCGAGGCCGGGAGCGGGGCGGGCGCGGCGCTGCTCTGTCTGGCCGCACGGGTGCCGGGCGTGCTGGGTACCGGGCTGGAAATGGATCCGGCGCTGGCAGCGCTGGCAACCGAGAATGCGACGGCGAACGGCTTTACCGGCCTGTCGTTCCTGGCCGGCGACGTGCTGGGCGCATTGGCGCCGGGGCCTTTCGATCACGCATTCGCCAATCCGCCCTATCACCGGTCCAGCGGGTCGGCGTCGCCCGATCCGGGGCGAGAGCGGGCGAAGCGCGCCCCGCCGGGGCTATTGGCGGCCTGGACGGCGGCGTTGGCGCGGCGCGTGCGGATCGGGGGGAGTGTCAGCCTGGTGCTGTCCGCCCCCGCCATGCCGGAAGCGCTGGCCGCACTGGGTGGCGCGGGGATGGGCAGCCTGGAACTGATGCCGCTATGGCCATTTGCGGGCCGCGCGGCAAAGCTGGTGCTGCTGCGCGGCATACGCGGCGGCCGGGGCGCGTTCGCGGTACTGCCGGGCCTGGTGCTGCACCGTCCGGGGGGAGGATTTACCGCTGCGGCGGAAGCGGTGCTACGCGAGGGGGCGGGGCTATAATACCGCCTCACCGAGAGGCTGACATGCTGCCAGCCTTGCACCCTTCCCGTCATGGTCGGCCTTGTGACGGCCATCTACGCACGGACGATCGGGGGTAGATGGCCGGATCAAGCCCGGCCATGACGGCGGCGCCGGGCCGGCACGCAAGGACCAGACTCGCGTGCTCGGCGGGTCGGTATAACGCGCACAGCGCCGCCGTTACCCGATCGCCGCCTTCGACCGCGCCATGTCGCGCAGCACGAATTTCTGTATCTTCCCGGTCGAGGTTTTCGGCAAATCGCCGAACACGATCCGTTTCGGCATCTTGAACCCCGCCAGATGGGCGCGACAGAACGCGGTCAGCTCGGCTTCCGTCACCACCGCGCCCGGTTTCAGTTCGACGAAGGCGCAGGGCGTCTCCCCCCATTTCGCATCCGGTTGCGCGACGACCGCCGCACTCATCACCGCCGGATGGCGATACAACGCCTCCTCCACTTCCAGGGACGAGATGTTCTCACCGCCCGAGATGATGATGTCCTTCGATCGGTCACGGATTTTCGCGTAACCGTCCGGCTGGGTGACCGCCAGATCGCCGGTGCGGAACCAACCGCCGGCGAAGGCCGCCGCGGTCGCGGTGGGGTTGGAGAGATACCCTTTCATGGTGATGTTGCCGCGGAACATAAGCTCGCCCATCGTTTCGCCATCGGCGGGGACCGGATGCAGCGTGTCCGGGTCCAGCACCGTCATCGCCTCCTGCAACGCGACGCGCACGCCTTGCCGCCCGTTGCGCTCGGCGCGAGCATCCGGCGGCAGCGCGTCCCAGTCCGGTTGCTTCGGGCACAGCCCGGCGGGGCCATAGGTCTCGGTCAGGCCATAGACATGCGTCAGATCGATGCCGGAGTCCTCGGCCCCGGCGATGATGGCGGCCGGCGGCGCGGCGCCCGCCACCTGGCCGGCGATCCGATGCGCCAGGCCGCCACGCAACTCGGCCGGGGCGTTGATCGCGGTGGCATATACGATCGGCGCCCCACACATATGGGTCACGCCATGGTCGCGGATCGCACGCCAGATCGCCGCGCCTTCCACCTTGCGCAGGCACACATTGGTGCCGGCGCGTTCCGCCACGGTCCACGGGAAGCACCAGCCGTTGCAATGAAACATCGGCAACGTCCACAGATACACGGCGTGGCGCGGCATGTCCCAGCCAAGAGTGTTGGCCAGCGCGTTCAGATACGCGCCGCGATAGTGATACACGACGCCCTTCGGATCTCCGGTGGTACCGGAGGTATAGTTCAACGCGATCGCATCCCATTCGTCGGGCGGGTTCGCCCAGGCGAAACCCGGATCGCCGCTCTCCAGGAACGCCTCGTAGGTCATCGCGCCCAGTAGATCGCCGCCGCCGGCTTCCGGGTCGTCGATATCGATCACCAGCGGCCTGGTCTCCAGCCGGTCCAGGGCGGCGGCGACGATGGGCGAGAACTCACGGTCGGTGATCAGCGCCCGCGCCCCGCCATGTCGCAGCATGAAGGCGATGGTGTCGGCGTCCAGCCGCGTGTTCAGCGTGTTCAGCACCGCCCCCAGCATCGGCACGCCGAAATGCGCCTCGTAGATTGCGGGCACGTTGGGGGCCATGACGGCGACGGTGTCGCCGCGGCCGATCCCGGCGCGCGACAGGGCGGAGGCCAGGCGGCGGCAGCGCGCATAGGTCTCGGCCCAGGTGAAGCGCTGCGCGCCATGGAGCACCGAGGCTCGGCCGGGATGCACCGCGGCGGCGCGTTCCAGGAACGTCACCGGGTTCAACGGCACGTAGTTCGCCGGATTGCGATCCAGACCGCTGAGATAGGCGGGATTGGCCATGGCGTTTCTCCCTATGGGCGGGAGATTACGGCCGGGACGCGTCCTTGTCAGGTCTCCGCCGCGCGCCCCGCCCGGCGCAGCACGGCGCATAGGCGGGAGAAGGACAACCAGAACGCGCCATGACCGGGGGCATCTTCCCGATGCAGACCCTGGGCGGGTTCGCCGCGGCGCAGCAGGGCCAGCCGTGCTTCGAACCGGCCGCGCATGTTTTCCAGAAACGCGTTGGACGCGGCCAGATACTGTTCCAGCATTTCGCTGGCCAGTTCGATCTCGATCGTCGGTTCGCCCGCGGTGGTGAACCGCTTCAACGCGCGCGAGTCCTCAGCCAGGAAAAGCTGGACCCGGTGCATGTCAGCGAGATGGCGGGCCACACGCTCGCGCATCGCACGAACCTCATCCTGGCGCGGATCGGCAGTCATACGCGCAGGATGCGGCCGCGAGGTTAACGAGCGGTAAACCTGGCGATCAGAAAATCTTGTTGATCAGGTCGTTGCCGATACCGAATCCCGCGCCCATCTCGATCGCGCGGCCGAAGCCGGAATTGAGGAAGCTGCCCAGCATGTTGCCGAAGCCGCCGCCACCCTGCGCCTGATAGCCACCGGGCTGAGGCTGGGGCGGATAGCCCTGGGGCGGATACCCCGGTTGCTGCGGCACCGGGGCGCCCCAGCCGGCGCCGGCTTGCGGCACGGAGGGCTGGGCCGCGACCACTTGACCCTGATTGGCAACAAACCCGTGCACCGCGGTCAGCACCGCGCCCACCTGATTCTGCTCGGCCTGCATCGCCAGGGCGATCTCGCGCAGATCGAGCAGCCATTCGCGCGCGTCCTGGTTGCCGCCCTTGGCGGCATCCTGCAGCTTGCCGGCCAAAGTTGTCAGGTTCTGCACCGTCTGTTGCGCCTGGGTCTGCAACTGGGTGTATTGCTGGTCGATGGTGGCGACGTCCATGACATATCATCCTGTGCTGGCGGGGCCGTGCGGGGCCGCAGTATCGCCGATTTTCTACTGCCGCGCCATCGCCGCGCGACCCGCCGCGACGCCGTCCAGCGCCTGGTCGGGATCCATGGTCATGGTGACCTTGCGCAGCCGCCCGGTGAAGCGGAACGGCGCGGCGTAGGACCCAACCGCGCTGCCGCGGTCCATGCCGATATCCAGCCCTGACCACGAGATCAGGGTGGCAAATCCCAGATCCAACGGCGCCGCCCCGGCCGCTGCGCCGTCGATCAGCAGCGTGCCGATGTGCGCTGTGCCGTCCCTCCGCAGCGCGAACCCCAGGACGCGTTCGCCTTCCGGCACGGGCCGGTCGGAGACCAGAAGGCAGCGCGCGCCACCGATGTTGAGCTCGTGCACCAGGCGACCATCCTGGAGATAAAGACTATAGCCGGAGGTGGCGTCGCCATGGGCGATCAACACCCCTTCCGCGCCACCCCGGGGAATAGTTGCATCGGCCTCGATCCGGTACGACCGGCCGCGCACATCCGGCGCCGCGTCGGTCGGGATATGGCCCATGCCGGCGTGGAACACGAAACGCCGGCGGGCGTGGAAACGGCGCGCGTTCTCGGCAAAGCGCGGACCGAAACGGTCGTCCAGCGGCAACACCTGGCAGCGTTCCGCCGCCCGCCACCATTCTGCGATCAGCGCCGCCAGCCGCTCCGGTTCGGCCGCGGCCAGATCACGGGTTTCCGCGAAATCATGCGCCAGATCGTAAAGTTCCCACTGGTCCTGGTCGAATTCCGACCCTGAAGGATGGAACGCCACCGCCTTCCACCCCGCGTGCCACAGACCGCGATGGCCGAACATCTCGAAATACTGCGCGCCCTGCCGTTCCGGCGCGGCCGGGTCGGTCAGGCTGGCGGCGAAGCTCTCCCCTTCCAGCGGCAGCTGCGCGAAGCCGCCGAGCTCGGCCGGGGGCGCAACCCCGATCAGCTCCAGCAGCGTCGGGACCAGATCGCTCGCATGGCAGAACTGGTGGCGCAACCCGCCGCCGGCGATGCGCGCCGGCCACGAGACCACCAGCGGATCGCGGATGCCGCCACCATGGGTGTTCTGCTTGTAGCGGCGCAGCGGCGTGTTCGACGCCATCGCCCAGCCATGCGGGAAATTGCTGTGCGTGTCGGGGCCACCGATCGCCTCGATCCGCGCCAGTTTCTCGGCGATCGGCTCCGGTTTCAGGTTATACGGTCCCATGGCGTTGACCATGCCGAGCGGACCGCCCTCCTGGCTTGCACCGTTGTCGGACAGCACCAGGATCAGGGTGTTGTCGCGCATCCCGGCGGTATCGAGGAACCCGATCAGCCGGGCCAGATTCTGGTCGGCATGATCCAGCATGGCCGCATAGGCGCCCTGCAGACGGGCAAACAGGCGCTGCTCGTCGCCGTCATGGGCGGCCCAGGGCTGCACGCGGTCGTTGCGCGGCGGCAGATGCGTATCCGGCGGCACGATGCCCAGCGCAATCTGGCGTGCCAGCCGCCGGTCACGTTCGCTATCCCAGCCATCGGCGAAGCGGGCGGCGTAGTCGCGGATCAGCCCGTCCGGCGCCTGATGCGGCGCGTGGCACGCACCGGGGGCAAACCACAGCAGCCAAGGCGCGTCCGGCGCGCCGGCGACGTGATCGGCCAGGAAGCCGATCGCACGATCGGTCAGGTCCTCGGTCAGGTGGTAGCCCTCGGCGTAGCTGCGCGGCGGAGCGATAGCGGTGTTGTCGGCCACCAGTTCCGGGGCGTATTGATCCGTCTCGGCGTCCATGAAGCCGTAGAATCGGTCGAAGCCGCGCCCCAGCGGCCAGCCGTCGAACGGGCCGGTGGGGCCGGTTTCGGTCAGCGGCGTGACATGCCACTTGCCGATCATGTAGGTGCGGTAGCCGTGCGGGCGCAGCATCTCGGGCAGCGTCCCGGCGCTGCGCGCGATCTTACCGCGATAGCCGGGGTAGCCGCTGTCGAAATTCGCCAGACACCCCATGCCCACGGAATGATGGTTGCGCCCGGTCAGCAACGCGGCGCGGGTAGTAGAGCACATCGCGGTGGTATGGAAGCCGGTGTAGCGCAGGCCGCGCGCCGCCAGCGCATCGATCGTCGGCGTGGCGATCGGTGAACCGTAGCAGCCGAAATCGGAGAACCCCACATCGTCGAACAGCACCACCAGGATGTTCGGGGCGCCCGCCGGCGGACGCGGCGCGGGGGACCAGGCGGGCGCGGAGTCCCGATACGTGATGCCGATACGCGGCGCCCCGCTCATGCCAGAAGCGCCTGCGCGCAGGCATCCAGGATGGCATTCGTGTCCATGCCGTACTCGCGATACAAGTCCGGGATATCCCCCGCCTGACCGAAATGATCCGGCCCCAACGGCACCACGCGCTGTCCGCGCACCGCGCCCAGCCAGGCATGCGTCGCCGGATGCCCGTCCAGCACGGTGACCAACGCCGCGCCCGGCGCGAGCGGCGCGAGCAACGTTTCGATATGCGACCGCGCTGTCCGGTCCCCTTCGCGCCGCGCCCGTGCGGCGTTCAGCCAGCCGGCATGCAACCGGTCCGGACTGGTGATCGCGAGCAACCCCGCGCCCGGTTCCTCGGCGGCGAGTTCGGCGAATGCCGCCACGGCTTCCTCGGCCACCGGCCCCTGATACCCCAGCGCGATCCGCGCGCCCGGCGCGGGCGCCACCACCCAATGCGCGCCGGCAATCACCGCGGCCGGGTCCAGCACGCGGTCGGGCTGGGACAGCAGGCGGGTGGACAGGCGCAGCCACACGGCGGACCCGTCCGGGGCCTGCATATGCGCGAAAGCGTGCCGCAGCAGAATGGCAAGTTCATCGACATACGCGGGTTCGAAGCTCGCAAGCCGATCCGCCGCCATGCCGATCAGCGGCGTGTTGACCGATTGGTGCTGCCCGCCTTCCGGCGCCAGCGTGATCCCGGACGGTGTGGAGACCAGCAGGAACCGCGCGTCCTGGTAGCAGGCGTAGATCAGCGCATCGAGCCCGCGATTCACGAACGGATCGTACACCGTCCCTACCGGCAGCAACCGCGCCCCGGTCAGCGCGTGCGACAGACCCGCCGCGCCCAGCAACAGAAACAGATTCTGCTCGGCGATGCCAAGCTCCACATGCTGGCCACGCGGCGACATCCCCCAGCGCTGCGCCGAGGCCAATTTGGCGTCACGGAACACATCGTTGCGGGTGTGCCGGTCGAAGATGCCGCGCCGGTTCACCCACGGCCCGAGATTGGTTGAAACCGTCACATCCGGGCTGGTGGTGACGATATGGGCGGCGAGGTCCTTGTACTCGCCCTGGCCGCGGCCAAGCTCGGCCAGGATCTCACCGAACCCGCCCTGGGTGGACATCTTGCGCCCGGTCGCTTTCGGCGCCGGCAGCAGCGCCGGCACCGGGACCAGCGGCGCGCGCAACGCGCGGCCCTCCGGCGTCAGGGGCGTGGCGAAGGGACAGGTTTCCAGGAATCGTTGCAGTTCCTCCGCCGACGCCTCCAACCCCTCCCACCGGTCCCATTCATGGCCGGGGCGGATGCGCATCGCGCCGCGGAAACTTTCCATCTGCTCCGGCGTCATCATGCCGGCGTGGTTGTCCTTGTGGCCGGCAAACGGCAGGCCCATGCCCTTCACGGTGTAGGCGATGAAGCAGGTGGGTTGATCGCCCTCGGCATCGGCGATGCGAAACGCCTCGATCAGCGTTTCGATATCGTGGCCGCCGAGATTGGTCATCAGCGCGGCGAGCGCATCATCCGTCAGCGGGTCCAGGATCGCGCGCACACCGCTGGTGCGGCCAAGCTCGGCCAGCAGCGCGGCGCGCCAGGCCGCCCCGCCCTGGAAGGCCAGCGCCGAATACAGGCTGTTCGGGCAATCATCGATCCAGCGCCGCAATGCGTCCCCGCCCGGGCAGCTGAAGGCGGCTTCCAGCTTGCGGCCGTATTTGATCGTGACGACATTCCAGCCCATGTCGCGAAACAGGCCTTCGATGCGCCCGAACAGCCGATCCGGCACCACGGAATCCAGGCTCTGGCGGTTGTAATCGATTACCCACCAGACATTGCGGACGTCGTGCTTCCAGCCTTCCAGCAGCGCTTCGTAGATATTGCCCTCGTCCAGCTCCGCATCGCCCGCAATCGCGATATGCCGGCCCGGCGCGATGTCCGGGCGCGCCAGATCGTGCAGCCGCGCGTAATCGGCCATCAGCGCCGAGAACGTGGTCATCGCCACGCCCAGCCCGACGGAACCGGTCGAGAAATCCACCTCCCCCCCATCTTTTACCCGCGAGGGATAGGGCTGCACGCCGCCCAGCTGGCGCAGCCC
>DAHWDR010000139.1:0-8064 GCA_027330745.1 Acetobacteraceae bacterium
TCGAACAGGATCCGTTCCGGCGTGGCGGCCAGCACGCCATATAATCCGGGTGCCGCGGCGAACAGCGCGTCGGCCGCGCCGGCCAGGACCGGGTTCGGGCGCGGCGGGGCGACGGCGTCGCCATGGGGCCAGTCCGCGCCCGGAGTGCCGGCGGGGCGAAGGATCGGGGCGGGATCGAAACGTGGCGCCGGGTGGGGACCCAGCAGAATCCCGCCCCAGCCCGGGCGCGCGATCGCATGACCGACAAGATCGGGGCCGGCAAGATCGGGGCCGAAATCGGGGTCGGTCCAGCGCACCAGCACGGCGCGCGCCTCCGTATCGGGGGCGATCGCCAGGCGGCCCTCGGTCCGGGCGGCGGTGACGGCGGCGGCGATGCCCGAATCCGGTACCGGGCGGGCGGCCAGACCGCCGGGGACGGCGGCGGCGCGCAGCCGCAGATGGCGTTCCGCGGTGGCATGGTCCAGGCCGGAGACGAACATCATGTCCGTCATCCGCTTGGCGATGAAATTGACCGTCCGCTGGGCCAGCGCGCGCGGGCCGCCATCATACACCACCGGGTCGGGCAGGGTGGCGCCGGCGGGCAGGATCGGCGCCTGGTCGAACAACGGCTCGGGCGGGGGCGGCACGCTCATGCCGCGCGTCCGGCGGCCGGGGTGAAATAGCGCGCGGTCATGCCTTTCTGGTTTTCATAGAGCGAGCCTTGCAGCTTCGCCGGCGGCAGCGGCAGCCGCACCGGTGCCGGGGCCAGTCGTGGCGGGCGCGTCTGGCCCGCCACCATCAGCGCGTCGAAGGCTTCGATCCCGGCGGGAAAGCCCAGCAGCGGCCAGGCATCGGCGGCGCGGTACTGGAACAGCAGCAGGCGCCGGTCGCGCGCCGACAGATTGGGCGCCGAGCCATGCACCGCGCGCACGTGATGCACCGTGATCGATCCCGCCCGCCCGGTCAGCGGAATCGCGCTGTCATAGTCCACATCGCGCCGCGACGGGTCCATAGCGCCGCAGAACACACCGCCGGCGTGATGATCGAAGGTCGGGCCGGTATGGCTGCCGGGTACGATCAGCAGCGGGCCGTTTTCCAGTTCCATATCGTCCATCATCACCCCGACCGCGGCCAGGCGGTCATTGGTATGCGGATAGAACGCCCAGTCCTGATGCCATTCCACGGATGCGCCGAACCCGGCACATTTCATGTTCAGCTTGGCGGTGTCGAACCGCAGATCCGGCCCCCATAGATCGGCCAGCACGGCCAGGATGCGCGGATGGCGCGTCAGCACCGCATAGACCGGGTGATGCTGATGTGCGGCCTTGATGCGGCGCACGCGGGGCTGGTCTTTTGTGTGGCTGTCTTCCAGATCGTAGATGTCGGTATGTTCGGTCAGGCCACGGGCGCGGGCGACGAAATCGTCCGTCACGGCGGATAGTTCGGCGATCTCCGCCCGGCTCAGCACGTCGGGGACGACGATCGCGCCGACGCGGTTATAGGTGTCGATCTCGGTCTGGCTCAGCATGGTTTCTCTCCCGCCCGGTGGCGTGGGAACGCTAGGCCGAAACCGCCGCCGCGGGAAAGGGCGTGGGCGCCGAGGCCCCCGCACCGCCACCCCCCCCTCGTCATGGCCGCGGGCTTGACCCGGCCATCTACCGCCGAATCTCGATGCGCGGATCGCCCCCAACCCCACCCGCGATCGGGAGAACCAGGATTTCTTTCGGTCCGTTAGGAGTTAATGAACTTTTATGTGGTCTTATCCCCCCGTGACCGACGCCCCGCCCGATCCCGTCCTCCTTCTCCTCAAGCTGATCGAGGATCTGTGCGCGACCATCGCCCAGGCGACCGGCCTGAACCTGTTCACGCGCCTGATGCTGATCCCGGTGCGCCGGAAGCTGCGCGGCATGGCGCAAGCGGTTGCCGAAGTGGCGGCGGATCGCGCCGCACGCGCCGCGGACCCGTCGCCGATCTTCGTCGGCTCGGATGAGACGCAATCGCGGCACCCCTGTTCGGATGCGCCGGCCCCACGAACCCTCGCCGTTGCCGCGCCCGTTGCGTCGCCATGGCGGGACCGCGGGCCGCAAGACCAGCATGCAGCGCTTCCGACCTTCGTTGCCGCCGCACGATCCGGCGATGACACCCAGGCCGGCCCGCACGCCGCGTCTGGCGCAGCCGCCGCGCCCGCGATGGCGGAAGCTGGCCGCTGTACTGTCCCCGAAAGTCAGGTCGTCCCGGCGCGAGAACCCGCCGCGTTCGTGCTGCCGCCTGAGGCGCGTAGCATCATGGCGCTGCGGTCGGCTGGCTTTGCTGCGCCTGACCCAGCCGTCGATCGAAAAGCTGATTTCGGGTGCGGGATTTTGCGCGTCCAAAACGTTGCGATACCGCAATAATATCCGCGCCTTTCCCCCCACCCTCGCGGCAAACCGCCGCCCGTCATGGCCAGTGCAAGGCCGGCCACGACGGGAGGAACGGGAGGGACGGGAGGCACGGGCCGGACGGTGGACCCGATGCCCGTCCGCAACGCCCTGGCTTGCCGCATGCCGCCATGCCCGGGCAGGATCGGCCACCACGCACAGAAGGCCCCCCCATGACCACACGCGCGATGATCACCGGTGCCGGCGGCGGTCTGGGCCGGGCCGTGGCGGACGCTCTGGCCGCGCGCGGCTGCCGGCTCGCTTTGGTGGATATCGATGCCGCCGCGCTGGACGCCGCCGTTGCCGATTGCGGACCGGGCGCCGTCGGCATCCTCTGCGACCTCGCCGCTCCGGACGGGCCGGCGCATGCGGTCGCGCGCGCCACCGCCGCGCTGGGCGGGCTCGATATCGTCGTGAACAACGCGGGCTTCGGCGAGGCGGTATCGTTCTTCGCGCTGGATGCCGCGCATTGGGACCGCACGCTGGCGCTCAATCTGCGCGCGGTCGCGCTGATCTGCTCGGCCGCGGGGCGGGTGATGCGCGCCGCGCGGTCCGGGCGGATCGTGAATATCACGTCCCCGGCCTCGCGCATGGCGCTGCCCGATTACCTCGCCTATGCCGCCAGCAAGGCGGGGGTGGACGCGGTCACGCGCGCCGCCGCGCTGGCGCTGGCCCCGTTCGGCGTGGCCGTGACCTCGGTCGCGCCGGGGATGATGGACACACCGTTGCAACGTCTCACGGAACGGCAACTGGCCGCACTGGCCGGGCGCGACGATGTCGATGCGTTCCTGGCCGAGCGTACCGCGCGCATCCCGCAGGGGCGGCGCACCGATCCGGCCACGGTCGCGCGCGCCGTGGTGTGGCTCGCGCTCGACGCGCCGGACGCGGTGACGGCGGAGCGGCTGAACGTGAGCGGCGGGCTGGACCGGGACTGAGCCTGAAGTCAGGCTTGCGGACCCGCGCCCACCAGCGCGAAGGCACCCCAGAAGAACGGATGCGCCAGCGCGGCCGGCAGGGCATGGCCGGCGCCGTCGATCATTTCCAGTTGCGCCGCGCGCAGATCCCCCGCCAGCCCGCCCGACCCGCCGGCGGCGTAGCGGCGCAAGGTTTCGGCCACCAGATAGGCCGACGCCTGATCGCTGATCGACCAATGCGTGACCAGCATCGAGCGCGCGCCGGCGAAGAAGAACGCGCGCGCCAGGGCCGACAGGCTTTCGCCCGCCGCGTGCCTGCCGATCCCGCCGGAATTACAGGCCGACAGGATCACCGTGTTCGCGTCGAGATCGAGACCCAGGACGTCGCCGGCGGTCAGCAGCGCGGCACCGGCGCTGGCCGAGCCTCGGGGGACCGAGGCAACGATCGCCGGCTGGCTCTGGCAGCGCAGTTCGGCCGGCAGCAGCGCATGGGTGGCGAAATGCAGCACGCGGTAGCGGCGCAAATCGACCTTCGCGACCGCGGCGGTGGTATAGGCGGTGCCGGTGAGCTGATCGCGCGGCGCGGCGCCCAGCAATTCGCGCGCGGCGGTCAGTTCGCGCAGCGCGAACGGCAGCTGCGGCAGCCCGGCAAATAGCTGCGCGCTGTCGGCGCAGGCGGCCAGGGGGAAGCGCCGCTGCGCCTGGGCCAGCGTCACCGGGATCGGGGCGCCGAAGCCGAACCAGGGGCGTGGGGCGTGCGAGCCGCCCGCCAGCTTGCTGAGTGCCACGAAATTCGCCGCCGCCGGGACATGCGAAATCGGGAAGCGCTTGACCAGCCACGGCGCGGCGCCCAGCGCACTGTTATGCGCCGGACCGGTGAGCAGGATGCCGAACGGGATCGCCAGCAGCGGCCCGGACGGGGCCACCACCAGATCGGACGCACCGCGCAGCCCGGCGGCCACCGGCGCCAGCACGGCCCGATAGATCGCCCGATCCGCGGCAATGGCGAAGGGCGGCAGCTTGCCGGCATCGTTGGGCTCGATACTGGCCCGGACGGTGCGCACCCAGCGGCCGATCCGCGCCCGGCCGGCGGTCAGGCGGGCGGCGTGGATCTGCCCATCGCGCAGCAGGAAGCTCCAGCCGCCGGTCTGCGTGAGCATGATCGCGACGAAGGCTTCGCGCTTGTGCAGTGCCGCCAGCACCGCTTTAGCCGGCACCACCTGCTGGACCAGCTGGCGGTAATTGGGCGCGGCGGCCTGTAGCGCGGCGTCGGCATCGGCCAGGTCCGTCTCGGTCTTGGCGATGGCGGCGTCCACCGCTTTGGTCGAGTCGCCCAACGCCGTTGCGGGCGCCACGCCCGTCGCCGCGCCGTTGTGCAGCGCGTCGCGCTGACGGAACAGGGCCGCGAGCTTTCGGCCGAGCAGCTGGCGGCGGCGGATCGCGGCGGCCACGGCCGGGTTACGGGCATGAGTGGCCAGGCGCGCGGCGGCCTCGGCGATCTCGCGGCTGGTCACGCTGTCCTGGGCGAGTTCGGCGGTCTCGAACATGCGTGCGCGCAGCGCCGCGGCGCGGGCGGGGTCACGCGCGGCCAGCGTCGCGTCGGCGGCCAGACAGGGCGCGATCAGGCTGGCCGGCGCGCCGGCCTCCAGCCGCGTCAGCAGCAGCGCGCCCTTGTGGCACAGCCGATCGGCGCGCTCCGGATCACCCAGGTGCAGCGCCGCGGCGCCTTGCAGCAGCAGCGTCTCGGCCACCGGACGGGTTTGCGGCAGCAGCGTGTTGAAGCCCCGGGCGGCGCTGCCCAGGGTGGTTTCCGCCGCGCCGACCGACCCGCGCGCCTCCGCGGTCACCGCTTCGGTGCGGTGCAGCCGGGCGGTGACCAGCGGGACCTCCAGGCCGTTGCGATGCGCGATCGCCGCCGCTTCGGCGACGGCGGCCGAGGCGGCGGGGAGCTTGCCCTGGTCGCGCAGCACGATGGCACGATAGCGCCAGGTCTCGACCAGCCCGATCAGCGCGGTTTCCACGGTGGGATCAGCCAGCGGCGCGCCACCTTGGCCCGTGCCGGCCGGGATCAGCGCGCCATAGGCAGCGCCGGCGCGGGTCAGCAGCGCCAGGGCGGCGGCGTCATGGCCCTGGTTCAGCGCATCGAGGCCCCGATAATGCAGCAGCCGCGGCAGCACGGTGCGATCGGCGGCGCGCGGCGCGAGCGGCGCGGCTTCGGCGAACAGCGTCGCTGCCGCGGGGTAGCTGCCCTGGTCGGACAGTTGCAGCGCCAGATGCAGCGCGGGGTCCGCGGTGGCCGGGTTATCGTTGCCCAGGCCGCGTTGCAGCAGCACCAGCGCACCGCGATAGGCGCGCGCCGAGGTGGCAAAATCCTGCGCCAGATTGGCTCGCGCGCCCAGCGCCATCAGCCGCTGATAGGCCGCCGCGCTGCGGGCGCCGAATGCATGCGCCGACAGAACCCGCACCATGAGCGCATCGGCGCGCGAGGGCGGCAGGGATGCGGCCGCCGCCGGGCTGACGCCGGACAGGACCGCGATCGCGCGTTCGATCACCGGCAGGGTCGGCGCGATGCCGTCCGCCAGGTAAAGCCGGCCGTTCGCCACGGCCGCGAGCGCCACCTGCGGCCAGCCGCCGACCCGGCGCACGCAGCGCAACAACAGCGCCGGCGTGCCGCCGGTCAGCGTGGTGGGCTGGCTCGGGCCGCAGCGGAAGCGCTGGGCGATACCGATGCGCCAGGCGCTGCCCTGAACCGCGGCCGCCAGGTTTGTTGAAGCAAGCTTGGCGCGTCGGACGCGGGCGGCCGGTTCGTTCCAACCACCGCAGAAAATATCGCGGGTGGCGGGCGATGTGCCGGGCAGGGCATTGCACGTCTCGCCCGACGCATCGCGCCCCAGGGCCAGCCCGGCGCCGGTGCTGGCGCGTCCGCCGACATAGGCCGAGGGCGGCGGGGCGGTGCAGCCCGCGAGCAACAACACCACAAGCCGGAGGAGATGCCGCGCGCGCATCAGTAATCCCGATCCGAGATATTGGGTGGTGTCACGTCCGGTCCGGTCAATGATTCCGGATCGGTCGGCGGCAGGGCGAAGCTGGACAGATCGAGCATCGGCAGAATCGGCGGCGGCAGACCGGCGAACACCGAGGCGAGCCCGGCGAAGGTGCTGGTGAGCACCTGCGGCGGCAGCGTCACCACGACCGTCTGCACGCAGAACGGTCCTTGGATCTCGCAATTGTTGAACAGATATGCGGGATCGGCCGCCGGCGTGATCTGTGCGATCTGCGCGGCATAGGATGTGGCATTGCCGGCAACGGCGCCGAACAGCGTGGCGAAGCCACCGGCGCCGTCCACCAGCAGGCCTCCCACGGTCATCGTGCCGCTGGCGTTGCCGGAACCGAGCTGGGTGATCACGTCCATGCCGGGGGCCTGGAGATCATTGAAGCGCATCGTTCCACCGGCGCCGAACAAGCCGATCACGATTGTGCCGCCATTGGGCGTGCTCGGTCCGATCGCGACGTCTCCGGTTTGGCTGAAGGCCGGTGCGCCGCCATTCGCGTTGCCGAACACCGACAGGAAGACTTGCGGCGCACCGCTGCCGGGCACCACGATGTCTCCGGCCAGGGTCATGCTGCCGACGGCGCTGATCGCGACATTGTTGGCCACCACCGGGCCGGCGATCAGCAGCGGGGTGGCGTCGTCCAGTAAGAAATTGCCGAGGGAATCGAATGCGCCCAGCGTGGCGATGGCATTGGCTTCCGGCAGCGTGACCTGGCTGGCGGTGCCGACCAGAGTGCCGACCGTCACCGCATCGCCGGTGCCTTGCGTGATCGCCCCGGTGGTGCGCAGCGCGAGCGTGGACGCGACCGTAGTCAGGTCGAACGGCTCGGCGATCACGATGGTCCCGGCGGCCGGGATCGGTTGCGGGCCGGTCTGCCCAAGGACCAGCGTGCCGATAGAGGGCGAGATGGCGGCCTGGAGGCTGCTTGCCGGCACCAGCAGGCCGGGCGGATTGCCGCCGGGGCCGCCACGGAACGCAGTGTTCGTGTCCGTGACGGTCAGCGGCGTTCCCGGCGTCTCGGGGGCGATGGCGATGATGCCGCCCGGCGCAATCAGGTGGCCGGGCGATTGCCAATACAAATTGTCCACGGTGATACCGATACTGCCGCCGGTCGGGACTTCGAACGTGAAGCCCGACCCGGTCGTCGATCTCGACCCGAGGTACAGATACCCGCTGTTGTTGGCGCCGGTGACGGCCAGATCGATCGCGGCGGCCGACAGCACGCCGGCGGCGGTGAAATTACCGGCGCCGGTCACGGCCAGCGTTCCGGTCGTGGTGATGTTCTGGACCACCGAGAACCCGTTGTTCGGGTTGGTCAGCCGTATCGAGCCGCTGTGGCCCGAGAGATAATTGACATAAACGGGCACAGTCTGGGTGACGGCGCCGGTATTCTCGAGGTCCAGCGAGAAATTGCTGCTGGACGAGAGCGCTCCGGCGATCACGATGTCGCCCGCGGTCACGCTCAACGATCCGGTATTGGGGTTGGTAGTCGCCCCGAGGCGCAGAAGCCACGAGGAGTAGTTACTGGACACCGGCAACGTGGGCATGACCAGGCCCGCGACGGGGCCGGTGCCGCCTGCCAGCAGCGTGCCGCCCAGAGTTGCGGGGGCTACCTCGATCGTGCCGGACGAGACCGCGAGTGTGGCGCCGGAACCAAAGCTCAGGGCATCGGTGCGCAGGCTGATCAGCGGGAACGCGTTG
>DAHWDR010000144.1:0-5348 GCA_027330745.1 Acetobacteraceae bacterium
GCCATGACGCAACCTGCCTCATCGCCCGTGCCCGGGGCGTTCCACCCGCAGCCTTGGATCGACAGCGTAATACAGCAAATCCACCACCAGATTGATCACCACGAACACCACGCCGACAAGCAACAAATAGGCCGCCATCACCGGGATATCCGCCGCGGCCACCGACTGGATGAACAGCAGCCCCACGCCCGGCCACTGGAACACCGTCTCGGTCACCACCGAATACGCCACCACCCCGCCGAGTTGCAGCCCGATCACGGTGATCACCGGCACCAGCGTGTTCTTCAGCGCGTGCCCGAAATAGATCGACCGCGCCCGCAACCCGCGCGCCCGCGCGAATTTGATGTAGTCGGAGCGCAGCACTTCCAGCATCTCGGCGCGCACCAGCCGCATGATCAGCGTCAGCTGGAACAGCCCCAGCGTGATCGCCGGCAGCACCAGCGCGCGCAGCCCGGACACGGTCAGGAACCCGGTGGTCCACCCGCCCAGATGCACCACATGGCCACGCCCGAAGCTCGGCAGCCAGCCGAGCTCGACCGAGAACACCAGGATCAGCAGCACGCCGATCAGGAACGTGGGCAAGGACACGCCCATCAGGCTGCCCACCATCAACGTCCGCGACAGCCATGATTTGCGCCAGATTCCCGCGTACACCCCGGCCGGGATCGCCACCAGCACCGCCAGCACCGTCGCCGTGGTCGCCAGTTCCAGCGTCGCCGGCAGGCGCTGCGCGAACAAGGTGGAAACCGGCAGCCCCACGCGGTAGCTGATGCCAAAGTCGCCGTGCAGCGCGGCCCAGATGAAGCGGAAGAACTGGACATAGGCGGGCTTGTCCAGACCCAGCTTGTGCATCAGCTCCACCCGGTGCGCGGTGGAATAATCCTGCCCCAGCATCGCCCCGATCGGATCGCCCACGTAGCGGAACATGGCGAAAGCAATCACCCCCACGGCGATCAGCACCGGGATCGCCTGCAACAAACGGGCAAGGATGAAGACGATCATGGCGCCTCGGCGTCGGAGGGAGCAGGATCGGCCACGCCCGCGCTCCAGTCCAGCACCAGCGTATAGCCGACGCCGAGCAGGACCGGGCCGAGGAAGATGCCGAGCAGACCGAAACTCAGCGCGCCGCCAAGCACGCCGAGCACGCTCAGCAGATACGGCAGCGCCGCACCGCGGGCAATGAACCACGGGCGGATCACGCCGTCGGCGCCGGAGACGGCAAAAGTTCCATACAACGCCAGGAACACGGCATGCCCGATCGCGCCTTGGCTCAGCAGCCACAGGCTGGCGGGAATCCACACCAGCGGCGCACCGACCGGCAGCAGCGACAACAGCCCGGCCAGCACGGCGAGAAGCGTCGGCCGCGGCACGCCGGCCAGCCACAATCCCAGCGCCATCAGCAGCCCCTGCATCAGCGCGGTGCCGATCAGCCCATACACCACCCCCCGCACGGTGGTTCCGGTCAGCGCCAGCATGCGCTCCCCGCCGGCTCCACCGATGCGCCCGATCAGGCCGCGCAGGCGGGCGGCGATCGGCTCGCCATGCAGATAGAAGAAGAACGCGACGAACAGCGCGAAGCCGAACAGCAGCACGCCCCCAGCGATGCCCAGCAGCAGGCGCAGGGCTTCCTCCAGCGCCAGGCCGAAATAGGGTTGCAGCGCCGCCAATGCGGCTGACACATCCACCGCCCAGCGGTTCCAGATATCGGACAGCGAGCCGCC
The DNA here is from genome assembly GCA_027330745.1 of Acetobacteraceae bacterium. Classification (GTDB taxonomy): domain Bacteria; phylum Pseudomonadota; class Alphaproteobacteria; order Acetobacterales; family Acetobacteraceae; genus JAJZVS01. The sequence goes on from DAHWDR010000144.1 coordinate 1,722, forward strand.
CAGGATCGGCAGGGTGCGCACCCATCCCGGGGCAGGCGGCAGGCCGGCGGCGAGAGATGATAGGACCGCGGCGCGCAGCTGGTTGGCGCTCGCTTCGCTGGCCGGCGCGACGAGCGCGATCGGCACCACGATCACCACCGCGGTCAGCACCAGCATCGCCGCGGCGGCGCCGGCGCGGCCCAGATGGGCGCGCAGCCGCAGCCACTGGAACAGTGGCCAGGTGGTGAACACCAGAATCCCGGCCCAGAGCAGCGCCGACAGAAACGGCAGCAGCACCAGCGCGCAGCCAGCGCCGAGCGCGCCGAGGGCAAGCCAGAGCAGGATGCGCTCGGCGGCGCCGCCGGGTTGGCGCAAGGCGGCTTCCCAGACGGGCGGGCGGGGGGTAATCACCGGGGCATCGTAGCCGCCTCGGACCGCGTCGGGGAGGGCCAACGCACCGGGGAGGCCGCCATGCCACGATTCGCCGCCAATCTGTCCATGATGTTCAACGAGGTGGGCTTCCTGGACCGGTTCGACGCCTGCGCCAAAGCCGGGTTCAAGGGCGTGGAGTTCCTGTTCCCCTACGAGCATCCAGCCGCCGAGATCCGCCGCCGGTTGGACGCCAACGGCCTGACCCAGGCGCTGTTCAACATGCCCCCGGGGAACTGGGCAGGCGGCGAACGCGGCCTTGCGTCCCTGCCGGGGCGGCAGGCGGCGTTCCGGGACGGCGTGAAGCAGGCGCTGGACTACGCCGCTGCGCTGGACTGCAAACTGGTGCATTGCATGGCGGGCATCCCGCCCGCCGGAACATCCCCCGTGACCGCGGCGGCAGTCTATGCCGCGAATCTCGCCTGGGCCGCCGAGCAGGCCCACGCCGCCGGCGTGAAGCTGGCGATCGAGCCGATCAACCACCGCGACATGCCGGGCTATTTCCTGAACACCCAGGCGCAGGGCGCGGCGATCGTGGACGCGATCGGCCGCGACCGGCTGGGATTGCAGTTCGATCTGTACCACGTCCAGATAACCGAGGGCGACATCACCAAACGCATGGAGCAGTTCCTGCCGGTGATCGCGCATATGCAGATCGCCGACGTGCCGGCGCGCAACGAACCGGGCACCGGTGAGATCGCCTGGCCGTTCGTGTTCGCGCGCATGGATGCGCTGGGCTACGCCGGCTGGGTGGGCTGCGAATATCGTCCGGCCGGAGACACGCTCGCCGGGCTGACCTGGCTCCGGCGCCTGGCCGGGTAACCGATATCTTCACCCCCTCTCCCCCCGCCCTCGCGGGGGGAGAGGGGGCGCTACTCGTTCAACACGCAGGAGAGTTTCCCCATGAAGATCGGTTTCATCGGCCTCGGCATCATGGGACGGCCCATGGCGTTGAACCTGAAGGCCGCCGGGCACACGCTCGCGGTGCCGGAACGCGCCAGCCTGACCGCCGAGCTTCGCGCCGCCGCCACGGTGCTGCCCAGCGCCCAGGCGGTCGCGGCGGCGTCGGAGGTGGTGATCCTGATTGTGCCCGATACGCCCGACGTGGCGGCGGCGCTGTTCGGCCCGGCCGGCGTGGCCGCGGGGCTCGCCAAGGGCAGCCTGGTGATCGACATGTCCTCGATCAGCCCGATCGAAACCAAGGACTTTGCGGCCCGGGTCGCCGCCTTGGGATGCGACTACGTGGACGCACCGGTCTCGGGCGGGGAGGTGGGCGCGAAAGCCGCCAGCCTCACGATCATGGCCGGTGGCTCGGACGCCGCCTTCGCCCGGGCCGAGCCGCTGTTCGCGCTGATGGGCAAGAACATCACCCATGTCGGCCCGGTGGGCGCCGGGCAGACCTGCAAGGTGGCGAACCAGATCATCGTCGCGTTGAACATCCAGGCGGTGGCCGAGGCGCTGGTGTTCGCGGCCAAGGCCGGCGCGGACCCGGCCAAGGTGCGGACCGCGATCTCGGGCGGGTTCGCCTCCTCGCGCATTCTGGAACTGCACGGCGAACGCATGATCAAGGGCGCGTTCACCCCCGGGTTCCGCATCCGGCTGCACCAGAAGGACCTGAATCTGGCGCTGTCCTCGGCCCGGGCACTCAATCTGTCGCTGCCCAATACCGCGATCGCGCAGCAGATGATGTCGTCCTGCGCGGCGCACGGGGAGGGGGAGCTCGACCATTCGGCGCTGGTCCGCGCGATCGAGCGGCTGGGTGATTTTTCGATCCGTGAGGGCGAATAACCGCCAGATGAGCCTAGGCCAGCCGGGCGAGACGGGTCGCATCGCGTGCGATTCACGCTTGCCAGGCGTGCGAGGCCAAGCCTAGGATAATGAGAAGCACGCCGGGCGCGGACCATGCGCTCGGCGCCGCCATCACCTTGGAATGGGGCAGGGTCCGGCGATGTCCATGCGTTTCAACGAAATCGGCCAACAACTCCGCGCCTTCCGGCTGGAATCCGGGCTGCGGGCCGAGGAAATCGCGGCCCGTCTCGGGGTCTCACGCGCCGCGCTGTATCGCTATGAAAAAGGCGACGTGATAAAACTTGATACGATCAAGCGGCTGGCGGAGCTGCTGAAAATCTCGCCGCTGTCGTTGCTGGGGATCGGCATCGAATACTACAGCCGCGGCGTGGGGTATTTCGAGCGGCTGCGGCAGTTGGAGGAAGGCACCGATCAGATTCTGGAAATCTTCGGGCCGCTGAACTACCTGACCACGTCCGAAGCCGTCGATCTGGCGCTGGCCGAGGCATTCGACGAACTGGCCGATCGCGCCGGCCCCGAACGCGCCGCCCTGCGCAGCCAGAGCGAGCAGGTGCTGGGCGTGCTGGCCGCGCGCAAGCGCCTGTACCAGATGCGCCGGCCGAATATCATCTGCATGGTCACCGTCGCCGGCGTGCGTCGGCTGCTGGAACAGGGGATCACCGGCGGGCTGGCGGTGTCGGACCGGATCCGGCGCATCGGCCGTCAGGTGGCGGCGACCGAGATCGAGAACATGGCCGCGCTGATGGAAGCCGAACCGATGGGGCTGCAATTCGGGCTGCTGGCCGGGGTGGAACCGACCTCGGCCTTCACGCTGCTCCGCGCGCGCGACCGGGTAAGCCTGGCGATCAACCCGTTCCGGCCGGAAACCGCGCCGGGCACGCAATCGGGCGTGGCGATGATCACCGCCGCCGATGACGCCGTGGCGGCGCATCAGCGCGTCGCCGAAGCGGCGTGGCGCGACGCGCTGAAAGGCCCCGCCGGCGCGGCGCGGCTGCGCGAACTCGCGGCGGCGACGGTCCCCGGGTAGCTCGCCTCTCCCGCCATGCTGGGCGGGAGCATCAGAACGGCCGCAGCAATCGGCGGATATAGGCACGTTCCGGGGCCGGACGGTCCGGTTCGGCAGCGCGGTGGCGCAGCGTGTGTTCGATCGCGCGGGAGCGTTGCGCTGCGGTGTCGGTCGGCAAACCGAGGGTTGCCATCGGGTCCATCCCCTCGCCGTTGCCGGCGCGTCCGAGCGGATCCCCCCCGCCTCCGGGCAGCAACGCGCCCAGCCCGGGCAGGGCCATCCCGCCGCCATGACCCAGCGCCGCGGCCTGGCGCGCGAGCTGCCGCGACAGCGCCTGACCACCCTGGCGCAACGCGGCGATCGCGCGGCGCTCGGCCGCCGCCGCCGCCGGGTCCTGGCCGGCC
>DAHWDR010000146.1:0-3333 GCA_027330745.1 Acetobacteraceae bacterium
GAGACCTCGCCGCTCCAGCCGAACCACACGCCGCCCTCGGCGCGCAGCGCGTCCAGCACGCCGACGGCCAGGCCGCCGGCGGCCGGTTCGCCTTCGGTGATCGGGGCGACGCGGTTGGAGACGACAACCAGACGCGGCATCAGGCCGCGGCCGAGAGCGGCTCCATCCCCTGCTTGCGGAGCAGCTCCCGATACGGCCCCGGCCGAGCGGCCAGCACGCTCGGTGCGCCCGCATCGACGATCCGCCCATCATCCATCACGATGATGCGGTCGAAATGGGTCAAGGTGGACAGCCGGTGCGCGATCGCGATCACGGTGCGTCCGACCATCAACCGCTCCAGCGCTGCCTGGATGGCGTGTTCGCTTTCCGAATCGAGCGCGCTGGTGGCTTCGTCCAGCAGCAGGATCGGCGCGTCCTTCAGCAGCGCGCGCGCAATCGCCAGCCGCTGACGCTGCCCGCCGGACAGCTTGGTGCCGCGGTCGCCCACGATCGTGTCGAAGCCTTCCGGCAGCGACTCGATGAAATCGCGGCAATGGGCGGAACTGGCGGCGGCCAGGACTTCGGCCTCGGTTGCGTCGGGGCGCGCATAGCGGATGTTTTCCAGCACGGAACGGTGGAACAGGCTGACCTCCTGCGGCACCACGGCCATTGCCCCGCGCAGGCTATCCTGGGTGACGGCGCGGATGTCCTGCCCGTCGATCGTCACCGATCCGTCGGTGACATCATAGAAGCGTTGCAGCAGCGACAGGATGGTGGATTTCCCCGCGCCCGACGCGCCCACCAGTCCGACGCGCTCCCCGGGCCGGATCGCCAGATCGAACCCGCGCAACACGGAACCACGCCCGGGATAGGCGAAGCGCACGTCGTGGAATCCGACTTCCCCCTTGGTCAGGGCCAGGGCCGGCGCGTCCGCCGCATCGGGCAACTCATGCGGGACCAGGACCGTGCCGATCGCTTCCTCCAGCCGTGCGACGTCCTGGGTCAGCGCCACCAGGGCAACCGCCAGGTCGCGAGTCGCGTTCAGGATGGTCAAGGCGAGCGTGGTCAGCAGCACGATATCGCCCACCGTGGCCCGGTGGTGCTGCCACATGACGATGCCATACGCGACCACGCCGGCGGTCAGCACCGCGGTCAGCACGGCGTGCAGCAGCCGCAGCCGTTCCAGGTAGAACAGGCTGGCCCGCCGCGCCCCCATCTCGGCGTCCAGCCGCGTATCCAGCCGGGCGCGCTCACGGAATGTGGCGCCGAACGCGCGCACCACCGAGATGTTGGAGATCACGTCCACAAGTTCGCCATCGACTGCGGCGGCTTGTCCGGCATAGGCGCGGTGCAGCGACGTGCCCCCCTGCGCCAGCCGGTAGATCAGCAGCCCCAGGATCAGCGCCAGCGCCACCAGCACGCCGGCCAGCGCGGGGTTCACCGAACCAATGAAGGCAATGGAAAACAGCACCGCGATCACCGGCGGCAGCACGTTCCACGCCCCGGTGTTGGACACGGTGAACGCCGCGACCGCGGTGGCCGAGATCCGCCCGGCCAGGGCCCCCGGCAGGCGGTCCGCAAACCAGGCGGGGGCATGGCCGGTCAGATGGGCGAACAGGTCACGGCGGATATCCCCGGTTACGGCCACGAAGGCGCGCGCCGCGGCGAAGCCGCCAACCCGCCAGGACAGGTTGTCGGCAGCTATGAACCCGATCAACAGCAGGAATGCGCCCCACACATTGCCGCCCGCGTCGGGGCCGGCGGCGACCACGTCGATCAGGTTTTTCAGTCCGTACTGGGTGGAGACGGAGGCGCCGACGGCGACCAGGACAGAGGCGAAAATCACCGCATGTCCTAGCGCGTGACGGCGAACGTAACCGATCAGGAACGCCAGCGGCCGGGGGCCGGCGGGCACGGAGCGCGACGCGAGGCGGATCACGGAGCCCATCGGGCACGGTCCTTCCAATAGGCCTTCGGGTTGGCGGCCTGGTTCCAGACCGCCGACATGGCAGCGGATCGCGCCAATCCTGCGGCAAACCACGCCGGATTCCCGCCACATTCGGTTCCTAGTTCCTGTCCCATCAGGGGGCGGCGCGGCCGGCTTCCCGGCCCGTCCCGATCCGGTCGATCGGGGCGCGGATCGGCCGCCCGACCTGGCAATGACAAAGGGGTTCTTCTCGATGCGTATCGCCCAGATCGCGCCGTTGTTCGAGGCGGTGCCGCCCAAGCTGTACGGTGGCACCGAACGGGTGGTATATTCGCTGACCGAGGAACTCGTGGCCATGGGTCACGACGTGACCCTGTTCGCCAGCGGCGATTCCATCACCTCCGCCAAGCTCGCGCCGATGCGCGACCAGGCGATTCGCCTGGACCCGTCGGTCAAGGACTGGATCGCTTATTACATGCGGATGATGGAGTTGGTGTATCGCCGCGCGGACGAATTCGACGTGCTGCATTTTCACACCGACTATTTTCCCCTGTCCCTGTTTTCGCGCCAGGACACGCCGTTCGTCACCACCCTGCACGGGCGGCTTGATCTGCCGGAGTTCGCCGAGGTTTACGAGACCTTTCCGGAAGCGCCGTTCGTATCGATCTCGGATCATCAGCGCCGGCCGATCCCCGGCCTGAACTGGGTCCGCACGGTGCTGCACGGGATGCCGGGGCAGTTGCTGATGCCGCAGCCGGTCCCGCAGTCCTATTTCGCGTTCCTCGGCCGGGTGTCGCCGGAAAAGGGGCTCGACAAGGCGATCCGTATCTCCGCCGCCGCCGGCGTCAAGCTCAAGGTTGCGGCGAAGGTGGATAACGCGGACCGCGCGTACTACGATTCCGAAATCGCCCCGCTGATCGCCGCGAATCCGCATGTCGAGTTCATCGGCGAGATCAACGATGCGCAGAAGCCTGCGTTCCTGTCGGGCGCCCACGCCTTGTTGTTTCCGATCGACTGGCCGGAGCCGTTCGGCCTGGTGATGATCGAAGCCATGGCTTGCGGCACCCCGGTGATCGCATTCAACCGCGGCTCGGTCCCGGAAGTGATCGACCATGGCGTCACCGGCTTCATCGTGCCGGACGAAGCCGCGGCGATCGCCGCGATCGGCAATCTGGACAAGCTGGATCGCCGCGCCGTCCGCGCCCAGTTCGACCGCCGCTTCACCGCCCGTCGCATGGCCGAGGACTACGTGGATGTCTATGCGGAACTGATCCACGCCCGTCGTCCGCTGCTACGCGCAGTGGGCGACTGACCGGGAAGGACTGATCGGGGGGTGGCCGCGCCGCCTGGATCGGTTACGCTGGGTTTGTCCTGTAACCGCGCTGAGCATCGGCGCGGGGTACAGCGGGAACCAACAGCGCCAGGCC
>DAHWDR010000171.1:0-2803 GCA_027330745.1 Acetobacteraceae bacterium
TACAGCCGGTAGCGCGCCGCCCAGGACGCCGCCAGCCGCTGCGGCGTCGCCACCGTCGGGTCGTACTGCGCCGCGACCGAGCCGTTATCGGCCAGCTTGTTCGACGGGTACACCTGCTTCCGGTAGCTGTTCCAGTCGTACCGGATGCGGCTCATGGTCTTGGCGGTCATGATGTCGTGCCAGAACGGGTCCGGGACGCCCTGGGTGTCGGTCAGATAGGTGCTGACCACCCGCACCAGCATCGTCGTGCCGTCCTGCGTGACGCGAAGCGGCGACAGGCCCCCCAGCAGCGCCAGGTTCATTTCCTCGGTGGTCAGCCGGTTCACCGGCCGCGGCCCGACGATCCCCGGCAACGGCAGGTCGCCGATCTGCCGGGCCGGATCATTCGTCATCTGGAAGCTCGCCACGCCCGCCAGGCTCGCGGAAATCGCCCAGGGCGGCGAAGGCGCGGACGTTGCCGTGATGGCCGCCATCTGCTTGCAGTTCGCCGCGATCGCCGCGCTCTGCGCGCTGGCCAGCGTGCCGCTGAAGGTCACGTAGGCCTCGGCGTCTTCGACTTCCATCGCGCCGTAGCGCGCGGCCAGTTCCGCCGCCAGCGCCGCCACGTTCGGCGCGTCCTGCCACGGCAGCACGATGTCGGTGTACCAGATCCCGGTGATCGCGTTGATCACCGCCGCCAGCGTCGGGTTCGTCGCCCCGCCCGCCATCGGCGCCACCACCACCGTCATCCCGGCCGGCAGATAATCCCCCGGCTCGGCCGAGACTTCCAGCAGGATGTTGTTGCCCTCGGCGCCCCCGTTGCGCGCGGTCATGGTGACCACGCCCAGCGCGCTGGACGCCACTGCCGGCAACGCGAGCGATCCTGGCGCCACCGCGTTCGCCGCCGCCACCGCGTTCGTCGCCACCGTCGTGGGCGTGTCCGTTGTCAGCACCCCCACCTGCACCCGCTGGCCGGCCACATACAGCGCCAGCGTGCCGGGCTGCGACCACGCGCCGCCGATGGTGAACGTCCCGCTGGCCTTGGCCGCGCCGGCGGCGTCGGCCACCGCCATCGCATAAAGCGGCGTGTAGGGATTGGCCGCGACGAACGCGGCGACCATCCCTTCGATCATCGATCCCGCGCCCCAGAACGCGGTGGCGTCCGACACCCGGAAGATCTGCGTCGGCACCAGCAGCGCGCCCGGCGAGCCGGTGATCGCCTGGCCGATGATCAGCACCTGCGCCGGCCACGCCGTGACGCCCTGCTGGCCATAGTTCGGCTGGATCTCGGCGTAGGAGCCGGGCACCTGCCACTGCGCCGGGATCTCCCGGAACGGAATGGTGGCCGACTGCGGCGGCGGCGTCAGCGAAGCGGACATCGGCTACTCCTTCCTGGCCGCTTGCGCGGCCGGCGTGGCGGGCGTGGCGGCCGTGGCCACCACCAGGTCCCCGCGGTCGATCGACCGCTGCACGTAACGCGTCAGTTCCATCTCCATGCCGGCGTCCGGCACGAAGGCGACCACGCGGCCGGGGATCATCACCTTCCGGTCAGGGCCGGCCGGCTTCACGAAAACGCGGCTCACAGGCTCGCTCCTGTCTGAATGGTGTCGGACTGTTCGATCACGCTGCCGAAGGTCCAGCTGATGCCCAGCGTGGCCAGCACCGTCTCCGGCACGCCGCTGACCGCGTCCGCCAGATCAAGGTTCACCCCCACCGACAGGTCGATCGCGGCCATCGCCGTGTCGTCCCCGTCCCAGTTTTCGGCGAAGGCGTTCCCGGTCTTCACCACCTGCACGGTGCCGATCCCGGGGATCGTGTAGCCGTGCAGCACGCCGATACCGGCGTGGACCATGTCGAACAGCCCCGCGCCCTGGGCGTCGCCCATGTACAGCGCGCGCGGCCCGGCATTGTTCCGGGTCACCAGGAACACCGTCCAGTTGCTGCGACCGATGAACTGGCCGCCCGACTGCTTGATCGGGTCCGCGTCCGCCCAGCCCAGGCCGACGAACGGCATCCGCCGCAGCAGCCGCGCCCAGTCGCCCCTGCCGACGCGCGGCGGCATCCATTCGTGCACGAACCGCCGCGCCGGGAACACCAGCCGCAGCCGCTCCTGCAACGCGATGCCGGTGGCCTGCAAAGGCCCGGGGGAGACCAGGGTAAGATCGGCGATCTGCTCGCTCATGGCTGGTTGGCCGGGAACACGGCCACCGAGCAATCCTGGGCGCCGAACACCGCGCCGCGGGTCTGCACCTGGGCGAAGCTCTGGTCACCCGGCGTCACCTCGGCCAGCGGCAGCAGCACGTCGCCCTTGCTGATCTGGGTCAGCCACGCGACCGCGTCCTTGCGGTCCTGCGTGGTGCGTTCGGACGCCTCGCGCTGGTCGCCGGTGGACAGGTCGAACCGCGCCAGCACGCAGCAGGCGCGGCGGATTTCAGGGGGGACCAGATCCAGCGGCACCTGGTATCGGCGCCGCAGGTAGCCATCGATCACGGCGGAGGCATCCTCCAGCGCGCGGATCACCGGATCGGGCTGCACCGTGTCCATGTCCTGATCGGCCGGCGTGGTCAGGCGGATCATCTCCACCTGGCCGAAGCGGTCGATCATGTCCTGGACGCCGGCATAGACCACCGATCAGCTTTCCTTCTTGCCCGTCGCCGGCCGCGCGGCGGCATCGTTGGCGTCCAGCAGCGCGGCCAGGGTGGCCGTTGTCACCAGCTCGCCGGCGCCGATCGCCAGCACCGGGTCCGCGGCAATCTGTTCCAGCGCGCCGCGCCCGATCGACCCCATCGGGTATTCGGCCGCGCGCGGATGCGTCATCCCGCCG
>DAHWDR010000174.1:0-6415 GCA_027330745.1 Acetobacteraceae bacterium
GCCGATGCCAGGCCCTTCTGGTCGTAGAACACCACGCGCGCGGTATTGGACACGCCCAGCGCGCCGATCAGCTTCGCAAACCGCCCCGCGGACGGGACCATGTGCGGCAGGTCCGTGTCCGGATCGGCGATCTGATCGATATCGAAGAACCGCGCGCCCGGGATATGCGCGGCCAGGTATTCCGTATGGCCGTCCTTCGGTTCGTTCGGCAGGTATTTGGTGGCGTCGAACACCACCAGGTCGGGCTTGCCGAGTTCGCCGGCAAGCCAGTCGGTCGAGACAAGCGGGGTCATGGCATTCCCTTCCCAGGCGGAGCGGATCAGACGTCGAGCGCGATGGTGATGCGCCGGTTCTGCCGGCCCTTGTTTTCGATCTTCAGCACGCGGACCGGCCCGATCTCGGCGGTGTCCGCCACATGGGTGCCGCCGCAGGGTTGCAGATCGACCGGCGGATCGCCGACGCCGATCCGCAGCAACCGGACCCGTCCCGATCCGCGCGGGGGCTGCACCGACAGGGTGCGGACCAGGTCGGGATTCGCGTCCAGCACCGCCTCATCCACCCATTCGGTGCGCACCGGATGGGCACCGGCGACCAGGGCGTTGATCCCGGCCTCGATCGTTTCCTTCGGCGGCGAGTCGGGCAGGTCGAAATCCAGCCGCGAGCGATCGGTTCCCACCGCGCCCCCGGTCACCGCCGCGCCGCGCAGCAGCGCGGACAGCAGATGCAGCGCGGTATGGTTGCGCATGAGCTTGTGGCGGCGCTCCCAGTCGATTGCCAGATGCACCGTTTCGCCGATCGCGGGCAGCGGCGAGTCCGCAGCGGGCATATGCAGGATCGCGGTACCCTCGCCCTTGATCGTGTCGGTGATCGCAAGCTCGCCGCCGGCGTGGCGCAGCCGTCCGGTATCGCCCGGCTGGCCGCCGGAGCGGGCGTAGAAGATCGTGCGGTCCAGCTCGATTCCCGCTGGTCCGGCGGCAAGTACCGTGGCGGTGGTCTCGGTCAGACGTGACTGGTCCAGGAACAGGCGTTCGGTCATGCGGCACTCCATTCCGCGCGCAGGCTCTCGCGCCGCGCGCCCAGCCACAACAATGCCAGCATCGTCAGCGCGTTGGGAAATCCGCCGGCAAGCGCCCGGGCGATCGCGGCCTCGGCGGGCCAGCGGCGGAGGCGGATGTCTTCGCCCTCGGCGGGCAGTCCCGAAACCCCCAGCACCCCGTCCGGTCCGGCTTCGGGCAGCCGCACGCGGCCGGCGAACACCGCGCAGCTTTCGTCGGTGCCGCCGGGGGACAGCATCACGCGCGCGATCGGGGTCAGGCGGTCGGGTGTCAGGCCGGTTTCCTCCGTGGTTTCCCGGCGCGCGGTGGTTTCCGCGGCTTCGCCGGGATCGCACAGCCCGGCGGGCAGCTCGACCAGGATCGGGTCCAGCCCGGCGGCCAGGACCGGCAGGCGGAACTGCTCGATCAGCAGGACGGCGTCGGCAATGGGATCGTAGGGCAGCACGGCGGCGGCGGTGCCGCGCCGCCAGAGTTCCCACACGCGCGGGCCGGAGACCGCGCCGTCGAAACGGCGGTTGCGGAACCGCACCCGGTCCAGCGGGAAGCGGCCATCCCAGACGCGCTCGGCGTGTTCGATGATCAGGCCGGGATAGGTGGGCAGGCCGGGGGAGGGACGCATCAGACGGCTATAGCCCGCTTCGCCCGGCTTGTCCCGGAAGGGTGCCGATTTTCCAACCGAAACCCCACGCAGCGGCAACCATTCGTTCACGATTCCCGAGTGAAATGGCGGCGCCACCCCGCGAAGGCGCGCCATCATGGATGATCTCGCCGCCCTCGGCGCGGCCGATAACCGGTCCGCCAGGTTGGACCCCGCGCTGACCCGCGCGCTGCTGGAAAGCCGCCAGCGCTGGCGTGACCTGGTGGGGCTGGCCGCGGACCTGGTGTTCGAGACGGATCAGGACGGACGGTTCAGTTTCGTGCTGCCGGACCCGGCGTTGGGCTGGCCAGCGGCGGTGCTGCTGGCCCAGAAGGCACGCTCGCTGCTGGTCGAACCGGACGGCTTCGATCCGTTCCATCCCGATCAGGCCTGTCGCGGCCGCCAGGCCTGGCTGCGCCGCGCCGACGGCACGCCCGGCTGCGTGGTGTTTGCCACCGCGCCCCTGCTGGATCAGGACGGACGGACCATCGGCGCGCGCGGGCTTGGGATCGACGTGACCGCGGAGCACAACGCCACCGCCGGCGCCGCGGCGGCGTTGCGGCGCGGGGCGATGATCGATCACATCCTGGCCCGGATGCGCCAGGAGGTTCTGGCACCGCGGATGATGCGCGCGGTGCTCGATTCGGTACGCAATGCGCTGGGCGCGGACGGCGTCGCGGTGGTCGGCGATACGGCGGAAGGGGCCACGCTGCTGCATCAGGTCGGGGATGGCGCGGTCGGGATGCTGGAGCCGATCACGCTGCTGGTCGCGCGGGAGGGCAGCGAGAAAAATGCCGCCGCCAGTGTCTGTGCCGCGCGGCCCCTGCTGGTCTCGGCCTGCCGCACCCGGTTCGGCGAGCGCGCCGGTCTGGCCGCCTGGCGGGAGGCGAACGGCCGCGCCTGGGATCAGGAAGATCATCTGCTGATCGATGCCGCCGGCGGCATCGTGCGCGTGGTTCTGGAACATCAGGCGATCCAGCGGGAGATGGCGCGTCAGGCGCGCACCGACGCCCTGACCGGCCTGCTCAACCGGCGCGCCTTCCTTGACGAATTGCCGCGCCATATCGACCGGCTGGAGCGCGAGCACCAGCCCGGCACGCTGATGTTCGTCGATCTGGACCATTTCAAACAAGCAAATGACCGGTTCGGCCACGAGGTGGGCGACCAGGTGCTGATCCGCACCGGCGCGCTGCTGCGCCGCACGGTGCGCCCGACCGATCTGGTCGCGCGGCTGGGGGGCGACGAATTCGCGCTATGGCTGAACGGCGCCGACCACATGACTGCGGCGGAACGGGCGGAGACGATGCTCGCCGCCAGTCCCGGCGATTTCGCCGCGGTCGTGGGCACCGCGCGGCCCGCGATTACGCTGTCGGTCGGTATCGCCACCCGCCGTCCGGGTGGCGGGGAGGAGATCGAAAGCGTGATCCGCCGCGCTGATCTGGCGATGTTCGAGGTCAAGCGCGACGGCCGCGGCCACTGGCGCGTGGCGCCGGACGCCACGCCGTGAGCGATCTGGCCGAGCCGGAGGGCGAACAGAAGCGGGTCCGCCGCTCCTCGGCCGCCTGCACCCCAGTGGCCGAGCTGGAGCGGCTGGCGGCCGATCCGGCCGTGCTGGTACGCGCCGCGCTGGCGATCAATCCGGCGGCACCGGCGCGCGCCAATGCCGCTCTGGCGCGCGATCCGGATCCGCGGGTGCGGAGCCTGCTGGCGCGCAAGCTCGCCGCTCTGGTCCCGGCGCTGACGGCGGAGGAACAGGGCCAGCTGGAACGGCAGACATGCGACACGCTCAGCCTGCTTGTGGCGGATACCGCCGAGGAGGTGCGCGCCGCGATCGCCGAGGTGGTGAAGGCGATGCCAGCCGCGCCGCACCGGCTGATCCTTCGCCTGGCGCGCGATACCGCGATTGCGGTCAGCGAGCCGGTGCTGCGCCTGTCGCCGATCCTGACCGACGCCGATCTGATGGCGCTGCTGCGAACGCCCCCCTGCCCGGAGGCCGCAACTGCGATCGCCCGCCGCCCGGCGCTGTGCGCCCCGGTGGCGGACGCGATCGCCGCCGGCACCGATCACGCCGCGATCCGCGTCCTGCTTGCCAATCCCTCGGCCCAGTTGCGGGAGGCCGCGCTGGACGGGCTGATCGCGCGCGCCGCCGATCACGCCGACTGGCACGAACCGCTGGTCCGCCGCCCGGTCCTGCCGCCGCGCGCCGCCCGCGCGCTGGCCGCGATCGTCGCGACACAGTTGCTGGACGAGCTGGTGCACCGGGCCGATCTGGACGTGGCCGTGACAGTGGAGCTGCGCGCGCGGCTGCACGAACGGATCGCGCGCCAGGGCGGCTTGGCCCTGAACCAGGACGAAGCCGCCACGGCAGCGGCGCAGAATGAAGCGCACCGGATCGCGCGCGTCGGCCGGCTGACCGAGGCGACCGTGGCCGGCGTTCTGCAACAGGGCGAATTCCGGCTGGCCGGCGCGCTGCTGGCACTGGCCGCGGCGCTGCCGATCACGGCGGTGGACCGCGCCGTGGGGCTGCGCAACGCCAAGGCGCTGTCGGCGCTGGCCTGGAAGGCCGGGTTTTCGATGGCGCTGGCGGCGCGGCTGCAGGCCGACCTGGCGCGGCTTGGGCCGACCGAGCGTCTGGCGCCCGGTCCGCGCGGAGCGTTCCCGCTGACGATCGAGGAAATGCGCTGGCAGCTCGACATGCTGCGCGTTCCGGCGGGGTGAATGTTGCGCCCGGCGCATACGCAGCCAAGCGATCATGCGCGGATCTTTGCGGTTGATTAGCGATGCGGTGGTTGACTGCCGCCAGTCCTGAAGGGGGTTGCCGTGTCCGCCAGTCGTCTTGTCAACCGCAACGTGATCACCGGGTCCGGCCGCACCTCCATGCGCCTGGAACCCGAGCTGTGGGAGGCCCTGCTGGAAATCTGCCAGCGCGAGGGGCGGGATGTTCATGCCCTGATCCGCACCGTCGATGCCGCGCGCGCGCTGGGCGGGCGGACCAGCGCGGTGCGCGTGTTCGTGCTGGATTATTTCCGCGCTGCCGCGACCGAGTTGGGACATATCGGCGCCGGGCATGGCCCGCATGTCTCGCGCCGGGCAGCCTAGCGCTTGCCAGCCCGCCGCGCCGGCGTCAGGCTTCGTGGCGAAACGGGAAGGAAACGGCGCCATGCGGATCGGCTTCAATCTGCCCAATGACGGACGCTTCACGGCGCCCGAGATCATGGCCCGTCTCGCCGCCGAGGGGGAGGCGCTGGGGTACGACTACCTGACCCTGACCGATCACGTGCTGCTGCCCGATCTGCGCGCCCCCGGCTACCCGTATTCGGAAAGCGGCGAGTTCCTCTCCGGCGATCCGGTGATCCGCCACGAGTTGCTGACCGGTCTGGCCTGGATTGCGGCAAAGACCAGCCGCATCGGCCTGGTGGCGGCGGTGCTGGTGGTGCCGCACCGCCCGGCAGTGCTGGCGGCGAAGATGCTGGCGACGATCGACGTGCTCTCCGGCGGACGGCTGACCGTCGGCGTTGGCGCCGGTTGGCTCAAGGCCGAGTTCGACGCCGTGGTCACCACGCCGTTCGCCGAACGCGGCGCGGTGACGGACGAGTATCTGGAAGCATTCATCGCGCTCTGGACCCAGGAAAAGCCGCGCTTCGACGGCCGCTACACGAAATTCGCCGACATGATCCTGGCACCCAAGCCGGTGCAGCGCCCGCATCCACCGATCTGGGTCGGCGGCGAATCCCCGCCCGCTCTGCGTCGCGCGGCGCGTTTCGGCGCGGCCTGGTATCCGATCGGCACCAACCGCGCGCACCCGTTCGACACGCTGCCGCGACTGGAAGCGGGGATCGCGCGGTTGCGGGCGATGACCGTGGCGGCCGGGCGCGATCCCGCGTCGGTCGCGGTGGCGTATCGGGTCAAGCGGCTCGGCGCCGGGGTTGCGGCGACCGCGTCCGATGGGGCGCGGCGGCTGTTCTCCGGCGACGAGGCGGCGATCCTGGGGGATCTGCGCGCTCTGGCGGCGCTCGGCGTGACCGCGCTCGATGTGGATGTGGAACGCGGCGACCTGGACGCCTCGCTGGCCGAACTGCGGCGGCTGCGCGCGCTGCTGGCGCGCATATGACATCCGCTCCCCTCCCGCACGGGAAGGGGACGTCGCGAGTTACGACCACACCCGTCCCTGCGGCGGATGGGCGCGCACCACCGCCTCGTTCACTTCTGCGCCCCAGCCGGGGCCGGTCGGGATCAGCATCTCGCCGGCCGCGATCGCCGGCGGGGCGGTGACCAACGTGTCTTTCCAGGGAACGTCGTCGATATCGATTTCCATCACCCGGAAATTCGGAATCGCGGCGCAGAAATGCGCGCTCATCAGGCTACCCAGATGGCCGTTGAAATTATGCGGGGCGACGTTGATTTCATAGGTGTCGGCCATCGCCGCAATCTTCATCGCCTCCAGGATGCCGTTCCAGGGCACGTCGATGATGGCGACATCCACCGAGCGATGCTCGAAGAACGGGCGGTACTGCCGCCGGCCGAACAGCGACTCGCAGGACGCGATGCGGGTGCGCGAGCAGCGACGGATCTCGGCCAGGGCCGCGGGGTCGTAGCTGTCCAGCTCCAGCCAGGCCAGGTCGTATTCCTCCAGCGCCTGGGCGATGCGGATATAGCCCTCGGTGCGGAAGTTGAAGTTCAGATCCAGATGCAGCCCCACCCCCGGCCCGGCGCCGCGGGCAAA
>DAHWDR010000200.1:0-4148 GCA_027330745.1 Acetobacteraceae bacterium
TCGCTGGTGCTGCCCGCTACGTTCAGCCTAACCGCCACCGCCTATGCGCGCCCGCGCGCCAACACCACCGTCGCCTATAACTGACTTTGGCCGGAGTATCGCTCATGCGTGCCGTGACCGCTCTGCCGCGTGGTGTGACCGCGCCGCTGCGTGCCGACCGCCGCGCCTCGGTGGCTCTGCTGACCGCGCTCGGGATGGTGCCGATGCTGCTATCGGTGGGCATCGCCGTGGATCTCAGCCGTGTCACCGCGTTCAAGGTGGCGCTGCAGAACGCGGCTGATTCCGCCGCGTTGGCCGGGGCGGCAGCGTATACGTCCAGCGGCCAGTCCGCGACCGCGAAGGCCGCCGCGATCGCTTACATGACCCAGGCGGAGACGACCCTGCCCATCAACAACGGCGTGGCCTTCACCGCCACGCCCGCCGTGCAGACCAACGCGAACGGGACCACCACCGGCTACACCGTTTCCGTCACCGCCTCGGCCGCGGTGCCGACCACCGTGATGTCGCTGATCGAACCTTCGGTGACCACCTCGGTCGCCGCCCGCGCGGTCAATCCGGAGGTGACCATCACCGCCTCGCTCGGCAACTGGAAATCCAGTGCGTGGGACGCCAACACGATCTATTGGTACATCGTGCCGTCGGACGGCAGCCTGCCGGCGACCTCGGCGATGCATGAGCTGTTCACCAATAACGGACCTGCGCCGACGTCGCTGCCCAGCGTCACCATCACCGCGGGGCAATCGATCGGCTTTGCGCTCAAGAACGTGACCGGGGGAATCGAAGGCTACGGGGCGAACCAGTACGGCAGCCAGCAGGGGCACACGAACTGGATCTATTCCCAGCTTTCCCCGCCCAGCAAATCCGCCTATCCGTCGGAGGCGAAGAACTGCTCGTTGCAGGTAGTGACAGCGACCAGCACCGATCCCACGCCCACTGAAACGCCCGGAGCCTGCGCTTCGGCCACGCCGGTCAACGCCACGCTGAACTGCCAGCAGCTGCCGGGCCAGACGATCTATTATTTCTGGAACGACATGGGTGGCTCGAAGGACGACTACGACTACAACGACGCGCAGTACAGCGTCACCTGCCCGGGCAGCCCCAGCAACACCAATTCGGTCGCCAGCGCCACCCCGACATCGGTTGTCCTTACCAACTGACATCTGCCACCGTTCGCCCATTGTTCATGGGTCAATGTCGGGGCGGCCGGTATCAAACCAGCAGCAGCGCCAGACTCCCGGCGCCCGCGGCCAGGCAATAATACGCGAACGGATTGAGCGCCCAGCGCTCATGGCCGCGGAAATAGCGCATCAGAAACCAGGTGCTGGCATACGCCGTCACGCCCGCCACCACCGCGGCGAGCACCGAGGTCCCCCACATGCCCTGCGCCGCCGCGCCAGCGTGGATCAGTTTCGGCACTTCCAGCACGCCGGCGCCCAGGATCACCGGGGTCGCGATCAGGAACGAGAAATGCGCTGCGCCCTCATGGCCGATCCCGCGCGATAATCCCCCCACCATGGTAGCGCCGGAGCGCGAGATGCCGGGGATGAATGCCAGGCACTGCCACGCACCCACCACCAGTGCGTCCCGCGCGGTCAACTGATCGAGCGAGCGCGGCGTGCCCGTCGGGGTTGGGCCGCGCAACCGCTCGGCCAGCAGCAGCAATGCGCCGTTGGCGATCAGGAATCCGGCGGCGATCGCGGGATCGCCGAACAGCCGCCGTACTTTGTGTTCCAGCACGAACCCCACCACCACCGCGGGCAACGTCGCCAGCGCGATCAGACCGAGCGAGCGCCGGCACGCCGCCGCATGGTCCGCGCCGCCGACGCCCAGCACTCCGGTCCCCAGCGTCCACCAGTCGCGCCAGAAGAACGCGAGCAGCGCCGAGGCTGTCCCGAGATGCAGCATCACCAGGAACGGCAGGAACGTGGGGGAATGCAGATCGTACCGCCAATGCAGCAGCGCCGGCACGATCACGGCGTGGCCAAGGCTGCTGACGGGGAACAACTCGGTCGCGCCTTGCAGCAGGGCGAGGAACAGGGCCTGGAAATGGGTCATGGCCGGTCTGTGCCGGATCGCGCCCGGTCGGGCAAGCCGGTTGAGCGCCCAGGGCAAGCCTGACCCGCCAACCCGGCCAGGCAGCGCCCCATACGGCAGGGGCGGAAATCGGTCAGCCTCCCGCCAGCCAGGCCTCCGCCGCGCTCCGGCCGGCCAGCTTCAGGCGCGTCAGCAGCGGCCAGCCGGTATCCAGGGGGCTTTCGCGCTCCAGTCCCGCGACGGTGTCCGGCGCCGCGATCCGATGCAGCCGCAGCCGGTCCAGCCGGCGCCGCAGCGGGGAGCGGAATAGCCCGTGGTCGGCGTGGCGGGCCGCCTCCAGCTCTGCCTCCTCGCGCTGCAACGGTGCGTTGAAGGTGATTTCCTGCACCCGGCGGGCAATGTCGTGCGATTGGTGCGGCACCGCCTCGGCCGTGGCCGGCAGCAGCTGGACCAACAACAGGTCCGGTGCCTGGCTTTCCTCCACCAGGGCGCGCAGGGGTGGGTTGGCACTGTAGCCGCCGTCCCAGCAAGCCTCGCCGTCGATCACTACCGGCTGACCCAGGAACGGCAGGCAGGCGGACGCCAGCACCATCTCCAGCGTGATCTCGGGCGAGCGGAACAGCATCGGCGCGCCATCGCGCACCCGGGTGGCGGCGATCAGCAGACGCGGGCCGGCACCGGACGCGGCGGCGCGCAAGCGGGGGAAATCCACCGCCTCCTCCAGCAGGCCGCGCAGCGGGGTCAGCGCCGGCGGGTCGAGCGCAAACGGACTGACCCAGCGCAATGAGGCGCCGAATGCCGCCACCGCGAGCATCGCGGCGCCGCTCGGCGTCCGCCGGCTTACCTGTTCCCAGAACCAAGCCAGCTTGCGCCGGGCTTCGGCCGGTCCGCCCGCAGCCAAGCCGTCGGCCAGCAGCACGGCGTTGACCGCTCCGGCGCTGGCGCCGCTGATCATGTCCCAGTCTATGCCGTCCTGCTCCAGCAGCCGGTCCAGCACCCCCCAGGTGAAGGCGCCGAACGACCCGCCGCCCTGCAACGCCAGCGCCAGCGGACCGGATCCCGGAAGACGAGAAACTCCGGCCCGGGACAAGGCGTTGGATCGGATCGGCGCGGTGACGGGCAGGCGGGGTTCGTGGGTCATCGACGCTATATGGGGTGGCCGCGCGAATTTGCTGCAACGCAGCATAAAGCCGCGCCTATAGCACCAGCATCCCCACGGTGGCCGCCCCCATCAGGAACGCCGTACCCCAGCCGAACAGCCGCAGCCAGGCCGGCAGCACATACGCCCCCATCACCGAGCGCAGCGAACCCAGGATTACCATCGCCACGATCACCGGCCCCGCCACCGCCCCGTTGATCACCGCGGCCCAGACCAGGGCGCGCATCGGGTCGATTGGCGAGATCACGATCCCCGCTCCCAGCAAAGTGGCCAACGCGATTGTGACGTAGAACGCCCGCGCGTCGCCTGCCTTGCGGCCCAACCCCTCCGTCCAGCCCATCGCCTCGCTCAGCGCATAGGCGGTGGACCCGGCCAGGACAGGCACCGCCAGCAGGCCGGTGCCCAGCACGCCCAGTGCAAAGATCACCGCCGCGAAGCGACCGGCGATCGGGGCCAGCGCCTGCGCGGCCTGGGCGGGCGTATCGATATCGGTGATCCCGCGTGCGTGCAGTGTCGCCGCGGTGCCGATGATGATCGCCAGCGAGACCAGGTTGGAATACCCCATGCCCGCCCAGGTATCGGCATCGATGCGGGCGATCTCGGCGGCCCCGTCGGCGCGCGCGCGCAGCGGACGCGGATCGGCGGAGAGCTGCATGTCCTCGATCTCCTCGGCCGCCTGCCAGACGAACAGATAGGGGCTGATGGTGGTGCCGAGGACCGCCACCAGCATGGTCAGCGCCGCGCGCGTCAGCGCGACATGCGGCACCAGCACGGCGAACAGGACGGTGGCCCAGGGCAGGCGGATCACGAACAGCAGCGCGACATAGGCCAGCAGAGTCAAAGTCAGCCATTTCAAGAACAGAACGTAGCGGCGATACGCAACCCGGACTTCGGTCACGGCGCAGAACAGGGCGAAGCCGGCAGCCCAGAGCCAGGCCGGGCCGCCGGCCAGGAA
>DAHWDR010000231.1:0-12329 GCA_027330745.1 Acetobacteraceae bacterium
CGGGCTGCTGCTCGGAGTCTCCGAGACCATCCCCAGCGGAGCGAGTGCGTTCATCCGTACCCTGTCCCTACCAGAAGACGGCCTTGGGGCAGCGCTGCGCGCCCACCCGGTCGGCCAAGGGGGGGCGATATGGAGAAACCGAGGCCATCGCGCAAGAGGGCAGAGACCCCGCGCGCCATGAATTTGCGCGCAGGGGGCTCAGCGCACCGCCCGCAACGCCTGTCCCACCCCGGCCGCCAGGGCGGCGGTGGCCCCTGCGCGAGCAATCTGGTCAGGCGAGCGCACCCCCGGCGCGGTCAACAGCCGGAACAGATCGGCGAGCGGTCCTGTGCCCATCCGAGCCTGGTCAGCCCGCATCGCCGCCAGTCCGGCCAGATCCCCCGCGCGCACCCGGGCAGTGGCCAGGCGCAACAGAAGTTGCCGACGCCCCGGGGGCAAGCTGCCGGAGGGCGGAACGGTGATGGCCGCCTCCGCGGAGAGCGCCGCGACCGCCCCCTTCCAGTCCCCAGCCCGGGTTGCAATCGCGGCGGCGGCCCGGTCGGCAGACGCCGCATTCATTTTCAGCAATGCCGCCTCCGCCTCCGGCACATGTCCCTGAGCGGCGTCGATCCGCGCGGCCAGGATCGCGCGCCGCAGCGCCAGGCTGGACGGAAGATCGGACGCCGCGGTCGCCCCCAGCACCTTCGCCGCCGCCGTCACGTTCCCCTGATCCAGGCGCAACTCGGCCAACCTCGCCCCGAACCGGGCCCGCGCCGGTGCGGTCGGCGCCTCCCGCGCCAGACGGGCGAGCAACGGCGCCGCTTGATCAGGCAGGTCCAGCGACAGCAACCGATCGGCGAGCTTGCCTGCCAGCGGCAGCCCTGCCTTGCCTTTCGGAAGCAAGTCGGCGTTGGCGTTCACGAACGCCACATATTGAAGCGGCGGAGCGCGATCCAGCTTCGCATCCGCCAACGCGGCAGCAAACAGCCGCCGCATTTCTGCACGCAGTCGCGGTCGGGCTTTCGGAAAGTCACGGATCGTGTGGCGGAGCAGGGCAAGCGCCCGGGTCCATTGGCCCGCATGGGCACGCAGCGCGGCGAGGGTTTCGAGCAGATGCAATTCTCGCTTCCCTCCCCGCCAGCCGTCACGCAACTGATCCAGCGTGCGCGCGGCCTGGGCCGGGCCGATGACGTGCATGTCCAACCGCAACGCAACCGCCCGCGTTGCCGCGCGGAAGGCGGTCAGCCGGTCGGGACTGTCGCTCAACCGATCGTAGAAGGCGAGCGCCGCACCGGTTCGGCCCTGGGCGGCGTCCAGCATGGCCCGAGCGAGGTCCAGGCGTTTGTCATGTGGCCGCCGCGCCAGCATGCGCGCGGCGGCCTGCCTCTCGCCACCGCGGATCATCGTCTCGATTGTCATCGGAAGCAGGCTACGCCGCAACGCTCTCGGATACGTCAGGACCAGCGGCGCGGTGCTCGCCAGCAGTTGCGCCGCGCGCGGCGAGCGCGGGTCCTGAAGGGCGCGTCGGATGGCCCGCCAGAATGTCACCTCGTCGGTAGCGGGAAGGGAGCGGGCGTCGATCGCACCAGCCTTTGTCGGGGTTCCCGCCTCGATCGCCGCGATCGCAGCCAGCGCTGCGTGCTCGGGCCAAGCAGCCTCGCCCGGGTCCTCGGACGCGGCCAGATGAAGCAGCGCATGAGCTTCGGCCCCCATACCCAACGCGATCATGGTTTCCGCGGCACGGCGCAGTCGTGGGCCACGTGCGAGCGGCGGGCGGGCGGCAGCGGCGCGAAGCTGGTGGCGGAGCCGCCTCGACAGTGCTCTGGTCGCCAGGTCGGGAAAGTAGAAGCTGCGGGTGAGCAACGCCGCATCGGCCAGCGCCGCCGCTTCCCGTCCACCGGGCGATACGGCCAACCCTCCGCGCCCGGCCAGAAGAAATCCGTTTGCGGTGGGGCGCAGCCGCAAGCGATCGGACAATGCCTCGACGACGACCCCCCGCCAGCTTCGCAGCAGGGCGAATTGAGGCGCTCGGTGCGTGACCCGAACTGCGACCGGAGCGGCTCGTTCGGTCCCTACCAGCAATGGGGTCCCGGTTTCCGGATCCAACAAGCTGACCGTCTTGCCTGGCGCGGCCAGGGGTAGACTCAGACCCGCGGGGATCGGCAGCGGGCGAATCACGGGGCCGACGGGCGAATGGCGGGTCAGGACGATCAGCCAACCCGCGCTCCGACGCAGCAGGGCGAGCCTCATGCCCCGGCGCAAGGGCATGGTGAGTTCGGTACCACCCGCCAGCACATGAACCTTGGCGGCGCCGAAAACCTTCGCCCCCGCGAGCGCGGAGAGATCGATCGGCCGCGCCGCATCGAACACTGCCACCCCCTGTCCCTGGCGCCGAAACGCCGCGGCGCCCACGCCGGCCTCGAAGGGCACCAGCATCGCTCCGGGGCTGCCCGCCGGAGGGACTGCCGGGCGGGCAGACAGAGCGATCGGACCGGGCTTTCCCGGTGGTCCATAGACCGGCAACGCTTGGTTCGGCCGCGGTGGTGATGGGAGGAGAGCGGTCGGCGCGGACACCGGCGATCGCGGATGCGCCGGAGGCGACGGCGCCCCGCCGCCCACCGCGCCCGCGCCGGCAACCGACGCGGGCGCGGTGGGCGTTGCCGGCTCCGCGACCGTCGCCGGAGGGGCAGCAACAGGCTTGGCCAGACCTCCCGCGGATGAGCCGGTGGTGCCGACGGCGCGACCGGACGCATCGCGGCCCGCCACCGCTACCGGCGCCGCGGACTCGCCCGACCGCGAGAGCAGACTCCGGCGTCGAGACACCAACGGGCTCGGCGGCAGCGGAAGCGGCGGCAGCGCCGTCACGTCGAGCACCAGTCGCAGGCCGACATGCATCCGCCGCACCCGCGCCCCATGCGTCACGGTCACGCGCGCCCAGCCGGGTCCATCGGCCAGGGCCACGATCCCCGGTGGCAGTTCGGGAGCCGGACCAAACGGGAGTGCAACGCTGAAGCGCAGGCTGATCACGTCCCCGCGCCGGGTCATCCGCCACCCGGCCCAGCGCGGAAAATCGAATACCAAGCGGGAAAAGCCGGGATGGGTCGCCGCCTTGATCGGCACCGCCGTCTCGGCATGGGCATGCCATCCCCCCAGCAGCGCAATCCCGAACGCGACCCAGACGGCAGCGCGCGCACCCATCAGTCGAAGCTGGCCAGCAACCGGTCGATATCCGATTGCGCCATCGCCGCGGCCGGAAGCTGCGGGCCGTTCAGCAACGAGGCTTCCCCTTCCGTGACGACCTCCGCGCTGCCGCCCGGGCCGTTGCGATGGCTGAACGCGAGCACGATCTGCGCGACTTTGGCCTCGATCGCCTTCAGCGTCCCTACGACCTTGGTAATCCGCTGACCAGTGATGTCCTGGAAGCTGCACGCTTCATATATATGCGTGGTGGCGTCCTGAAGCTTGGCCGACAAACCTCCCTCCAACGTCTCGGCCACCGTGTCGAGGGTCTCACAGGACTCGAGGATCTGATTGGTCGCTGCGGCGGTGTGCGCGACGATGGCGTCGAGCTCGTCAGTGGCGAACGGGATGTGGGCCGCGGTGATATCATCAACCTGCAACGCCGCGATCTCCGCCTTGGCATTGGCGATCACGCGGCCGAGCGACTCCACCTCGGCCAGCAATGCCGAATCGGTGACAGCCAGGTCGCCCTGCACCGCGGCAATCACGGCGCGCACCACATCGGCCACCCATTCCGGCTCGGCCGCGGGATACCGGGAGCGAATCTCCGCCAGTCGCTCGGCCAACGGCGCAACCTTGGTACCGGCGAACATATCATGCATTGCCGAGTACCTTTTCGATCTTGTCACGCAGGGTTTCCGCGTTGAACGGCTTCACGATGTAGTTCGACACACCCGCCTGCTTCGCGGCGACCACGTTTTCGGTCTTGCTTTCCGCCGTCACCATGATAAATGGGGTCGCCTTGAGTTTCGCGTCGGCACGGACCTCCTGGAGCAGTTGCAATCCCGTCATCGGCTGCATATTCCAATCTGAAATCACCAGTCCGAAATTGCCGGAGCGCATCTTCGCCAAGGCCTCCGCCCCGTCCGTCGCCTCCTCCACGTTGTTGAACTCGATCTGCTTGAGCAGATTGCGGATGATGCGCAGCATGGTCTTGTAGTCATCGACGATCAGAACGTTCATCGACTTGTCGATCGGCATGGTCGCTCCTTTTCGTTGGATCAGCTGCCCGAACTGGGGTGGTGGACGCCGTCGCGGGCCAACCGCAGCGCGGCGAGGCGGTCGGTGACTTCACGGGCGCGATCCGGCTGCATCGCCGCCAGAATCGCTCCGGCGCGACGCGGGGCCATTCGATCGATCACCGCCAGCAGAACCTTCATCCGGAGCTTGTCGAATATCTTGGCGGCCTGACGTGGCTGCATCGTCTGATAGAGATCGACCAGCCCCGTCCAGGCGGCATTGTCGCGCGCAGCCCGTGCCTTGGCCCTGGCTTCGAGCTTCGCTTCCAGCGCCTTGAGCTGGGCAACCCGCTGATCCAGCCGCTGCTCCGCCGCCACCAGCAACGCCTGGCGGGCCGACAGTGCCGCGGCGCGGCGGTCCAGTGCCTGCCGACGTTGCCGCAAATCGGAGAGCAACGCCGCCTCGGCGGGGCTGATCGAGGGCGCGGGCGGCGCCAGCTTCGGAACCTTGGCCCCTATTGTCGCATGATCCAGCGGGTGGTTTGGCAGGGACGCCGGAGCTGCCAGCGCTGGGGCGATGGCGCGCGCCAATCCCACGATCTTCATCCCCAGCAACCCCGCCAGAACCAGGATGGTCAGGGGCAGCAAGCGCGGATGCGGGATGCCGAGGCGCGTCATCGAGCCAACCTCAAGGCCTTCAGAAGATCGCGTTCGGCCTGACTACGCAGACGCGGCTCCTCGACAGCTGCCGGTGCGGCGGACCCCGGGCCGGGCGTAACCAATGGTCGGGCGGCGCGGATCAGCGGATCGAGACGATCGGCCAGCCCTTCCCCCCGCTCGATCAGAAAGCCGAGGTCACCTTCCACCCGGCGTACCTGCTCGATCTGCCGGGCCAGATGCCGGCCAGCGCCGTCCGCAGCCTCGCGCAGCCGGGCAACCCCCGATTCCGCTTGTTTCGTGCTGGCGTTGAAGCCCGCCACCAATTCCTCCAGCGCGGCGCGATCGCGCTTGAGAACGCCAAGCGCGCGTTCCAGCCGCAAGGCATGCACCAGCGTGGCGGCCAGCAATGCCACCAAAACCAACTCCAGACCCATCTGGGCGTGGCTCATCCGCTCCGCTCCTGCGGGGCACGCGGGACGTCGCGCTCGATCCGCACGGCAATCCGGCTTTTGCGTCGGCCGATGCGACCTTCGAACAGCGGCACGGTACCGCAGCGCAACGCCACCGGTGTTCCAGGGCCGACGCCCAGCGTGATCCGACTTCCCGGTTGCAGGGCAATCACGTCAGCAAGCCGCATCACCTGTTCGTCGAGCACAGCATCCAGCGCGACCTCGGTGTTCCAAAGCTCCTCGGCAAGATGGGTTTCCCAGATCGAATCGCGGCCGAATTTCTCGCCCATGAACTGCTGGAGGAGCAGTTCGCGTACCGGCTCCAGCGTGGCGTAGGGCAGCAGCAGCTCCATCCGCCCACCCCGATCCTCCATGTCGATCCGCAACCGCGCCAAGATCGCGGCATTGGACAAGCGCGAGATGGTGGCAAATCGCGGATTCACCTCCAGGCGCTCGTAGCGGAACGTCACCGGGCACAACGGATCGAACGCCGCCGAAAGATCGGCCAGCACGACATGAATCAGGCGCTCAACCAAGGTCCGTTCGATCGTCGTGTAGGGCCGCCCCTCGATCCGCATCGCCGCGGTGCCGCGCCGCCCCCCCAGCAGCACATCGACGATCGAGTAGATCATCGCGCTGTCCACCACCATCAGGCCGTAATTGTCCCACTCCTCGGCCTTGAACACGGCCAGCATCGCCGGCAACGGAATCGAATTCAGATAGTCGCCGAACCGAAGCGAGAGGATATTGTCGATCCCGACTTCCACGTTGTCCGAGGTGAAGTTGCGCAGGCTGGTGGACATGATCCGCACCAGCCGATCGAACACGATCTCGAGCATCGGCAGGCGTTCATAGGACACCAGGCCGGAGTTGATGATCTTCTGGATACCCGAAGCGTTGGCGTCGCCGCCGGCCCCTTCGTCGAACCCCAGCAGACTGTCGATCTCAGCCTGATTCAAGACCCGGGCGGGCACGGCGGCAACCGCGTCATCGCCCGGGTCATCGACCTCCGCCCCCCATGCCGCGGCGAGGGCATCGTCGTCGGGCTTGGCCGGGTCCTCGCTCATTGCACGATCATCTGCACGAACAGAATGTCGCGCACCCGGGCAGGGGCCAACGCGACATCGGCGCGATTGATGAGCGCCTCCCGCAAGCGGTAGGTCCCGGCCGCGCCGCGCAGGTCGCCGGGACGCACCTCGCGCAGATAGGTCTGGAATAGATCGATGATCCGGGGCATCAGCCTGGTGACCGCGGCCGCATCCTTGCCCGCCGAGACCTCGATCTCCGCCTTCAGCTTGATGTAGCGCGGCCGGGACGGGTTGGTGTTCATGTTGGCGATCATGGGCGGCAAAGAGATGAACACCGGCGGGGAGGGCTTCGCCGGACCTGGTCGCTTATCCATCCCCAGCAGACGCGGGATCAGCCCTGAGAACCACCCGCCGGCCGCCAACCCTACAAGCAACAGCACCGGCGCCGCGATCAGGATCAGCTTCCGCTTGCTCCCCGCTGTCGCGGGCGCGACGTCCGCCGCCGCGCCGTCCGTCTTCTCCGCCGTCGTGTTCGCGCTGCTCATGCCATTCCTGTCGGTCGGGAACAGCCTGCCAAGCCAGGGTTAACCAACGGTGAATTGGTCGCGCGATGAAACCAGGATGAAGCCTGGAGGCAGGCAAGGACGGGGTCAAACGCCACGACGGCGTGCGATCGAGCAGCAGATGACGACCTATTCCTGGAAGAATGCGAAGAACGGCCTCTGGACCGCCAAGACCAACTGGACCCCGGCCTCGGGACCGCCCAACAACGGTGGCGACAGTGCCCTGATCGACGCGACCGGCGCGCCCTATACGGTGACCTTCAGTGGCGCCGGCGATGCGGTGGCCCTGGTCGAGCTGGGCGCCGCCTCGGCGACCCTCGATGTCGCGAGCGGCGCGCTCGGCGCCGGCACGCTCATCTCGGTCGCCGGCAGCGCCGTGGACGTGGCCGCCGGCGCCGCCTTGACCGGCTACGGTGCCTCCACAATCGCCGGGGCGATGGACGTGAACGGCGGCACCGTCGATATCAGCGCCGATGTCACCTTGACCGCCACCGGGGCGCTCACGGTCGCCGCCGGCGGCAGGTTCGTGTCTGCCAGTGGCATTTCCATCGCCGCCGGGGCGGTCGCAACCCTGGAGTCCGGTGCCAGCCTCGAAACCTCGGCGCTTACCCTCGGCGGAGTTATCGACGTCACCAACGGGGCCGGCACCATTGGCTTCAGCAATCTTGCAGGTACCGGAACGGTTCTGGCCCAAGGCGGGTCCGCGGTCATCACCAGCAGCCTCGCCGGCGCCACCATCGGACTGGATATCAGCGGCGGGACCATCGAGACCACCAGCGCGCTCTATTACGGCTCCGGGGTCGCGGTCACGTTTCTCGGCCCCGGTGGCAGCTTCATCTACGGCAACGGCAACGACGGCCACCTCACCTTCGATCTGTCCGGCATGACAATCGGCGGCGGTACCTCGATCGATCTCGCGCTTTCCTCGGGCATCGGGATCGCCAGCGGGGGAAGCGGCGTCGGAACCGGCGGAAGCGTCGTGCTGTCGAACGGCGACACGCTGGTGCTGACGGGCATCGTCGGCGGGGGGCCGTGGGCGATGCGCGCCTCAGCCGCGGGCGGCGGCACCGAATTCGCGCTGACGGCGGTGTGCTACGCCGAAGGCACGCGCATCCTGACCCCCGACGGACCGCGGCAGATCGAGACGCTCAGACCGGGCGACCAGGTGCTGGTGGCCGAGCACGGAACGAAGCTACCACGGCCGGTGATCTGGATCGGCCGCCGCCACGTGCGCCCGGGACATCATCCCAGACCCGAGACCGTCGCCCCGATCCGCATCCGTCGCAACGCCATCGCCGATGGAATTCCCGTCCGCGACCTGCGCGTCTCGCCCGATCACGCGATCCTTTGCGGTGACATTCTCATCGCGGCGCGTCAGCTGGTGAACGGCGCGTCGATCGTTCAAGACCCTGCGGCCGGTGAAATCACCTATTACCACCTGGAGCTCGAGCGACACGCGATCGTGCTGGCGGAGGGGGTGCCCGCCGAAACCTATCTCGACACCGGCAACCGCGGCTTCTTCGACGGCGGTCCCGGACCGACGCTCCTGTTCGCGCGGCCGGACGCGCCGCCTGCCACCGCCGCGCGCCGGCATCTGTCCTGCGCTCCCCTGGCGTGGGAGGCGCATCAGGTCCGAGCGGTATGGGAGTGCCTCGCCGCACGGGCGGGTGTATCCGCGCCGCGCCCCGGAACCCGCGACCCGAGTCTGCTCGTGGCCTGGGGCACACGCCGGCTGCAACCGCTGCCGGGAACGGAACCGGGCCGCTACCGGTTCGCCTTGCCGGCGGGCAGCCTGGCCCCCCAGCTCCTCTCGCGCGCCGCCCGGCCCACCGCACTCCGCCCCTGGCTCGAGGACCGGCGCTGCCTTGGGGTACGCGTGACCGGACTCCGGCTCCAGCAGGGCAGCCAATGGCGCGACATCGCGCTGGACGATCCGACGCTGTCCGGCGGATGGTGGGCGGTCGAGTCGGAGGCCGACGGCCCTCGACGCTGGACCGACGGCGCAGCCTGGCTACCGGCGCCAGACGCCGCGGGACCGGCGCTGCTGGAGGTCCGTATCGAGCCGGACGCGCAGGACTATCCGCTCGCACCGATCACGGACGTTATGGCCGCGGCGGCGTGATCGTGAGCAAGCTCAGAGCGCCGCACCAAACCACTGTTGGTATGGGTATGGACCCGTGGCATCCGCCGCCACCGGCCAACCCGCGCGGATGACCCCGTCCGTCCGAAAGGCCTGAAGAGCGGGGCGTTTCTGCAGCCGGCATCTTTCGGCGGGTTTTGGCGGGCCGAATTTCCGATTGTATGAAACCTCGATGAAGCCGACACGGCGCGACATTTCGTGCGCATCGGACATCGGCCCTATCCATGATCACCTACAGCTGGACCGGCGCGCAAAGCGGAAACTGGACGACCGCCAGCGACTGGACACCCAAAAGGAACGCGCCACCACGGCGCGGTGTCGCGGTCCTCGGGGCCACGGGTTCGCCTTATGTGGTGACGTTCAGCGCTGGCAGCGTCTCGCTGACACGGATCGTGATCGCCTCCGCCGACGCGACGCTGGCAGTGGCCGGCGGCGCGCTGCACGGAAACACACTGGTCTCGGCCGCAGGCAGCGCCATCACCGTCGCATCCGGCGCGCGCCTGACCGCCTCGGCCGCATCGCGCATCGACGGACACCTCGATGTGAATGGCGGCACCGTCTCCTCCACCGGCGCGCTGAGCTTCGCATCCGGCGCCGTCCTGACGATGGCGGGCGGAGACCTGACCGACTCCCGCGCCGTGACGCTGATGGCCGGCGCCGCCGCGACGCTGGACGCCGGGGCCAGCGTGTCGGCCGGTGCCCTGACGCTGGACGGAACCGTGATCGCCGCCGGCGGCGCCGACACCATCGGCTTCACCAGTCTCAAGGGTACCGGCACGATCCTGGCCCAGTCCGGCACCGTGCTCCTGACCCACAGCCTGGCAGGCGCCACGGTGACGCTCGACATCGACGCCGGCGCGGTGATCGAGACCACCGCCGCGATCTCGGCCGGGCATCGGATCACCGTGACCGAGCATGGCGCGGGCGCCAGCTTCGTCTATCGCAACGCCACCGACGGCAAGCTGACCTTCGCCCTCGACGGGGCACGGATCAGCGGCGGTACCTTTCTGGATCTGGCGCTGTCCCCGAACGTCACAGTACTCACGGGCGGCAGCGGCAGCGGAACCAGCGGCACGGTGGTGCTGTCCAACAAGGACACGCTGGCACTCTCCGGGCTGACCGGAGGCGGCGCCTGGGCAGTACAGGCAACCGCCGCCGGTGGTGGGACCTCGCTGGCGGTGGTCCCGGTCTGTTATGCTGCGGGCACCCGGATCCTGACCCCGGACGGACCGCGCGCCATCGAGACCCTGACGCCCGGCACCCGGGTGATGACGTGGAACGGCCAGGCGCTGCCGGTAAAGTGGCTTGGCCACCGGCGAATCGATCTCGCCCGCCATCCCGATCCGCTCCAAATGGCCCCGATCCGCATTCGCCGCGCGGCACTGGCTCCCGGGGTTCCTGAGCGCGACCTTCTGGTTTCACCCGATCATGCCCTGTTCCTGGACGGCATGTTGATCGCCGCGCGCCAACTGGTGAACGGCGGCAGCATTGTGCAGGAGACGGGGACCGGCCCGGTGACCTACTGGCATCTGGAACTCGACCGCCACGCCATCGTCCTTGCCGAGGGCGCCGCGGCCGAGACCTATCTCGACACCGGCAACCGCGAGTTCTTCTTCGGCGCCTCCGGCGTCGCTGCCCGCGATCCGACGGACGCGGCCGGCCCGGCGCCCGACCGCGCGCGCGGCTCCTGCGCGCCGTTCGTCTGGGATGAGGATCGGGTGCGCCCGGTCTGGAACCAATTGGCTGCGCGGGCGGCACGGCTCGGCCGGCCGCCCGCGCTCCCGTCCACCACCACCGATCCGGGGCTGCATCTCCGCACCTCCCGCGGAAGCCAATTGCCGCTGGCCCTCGACGGGGGGACCCATTGCTTTGCGTTGCCGGCCTGGGTGACCTCCGTGCAATTGGTCTCCCGCGCCGCGCGCCCGATCGACACTCGCCCCTGGCTCGAAGACCGTCGCCGGCTGGGGGCCTATGTGCGCAGCCTGCGGCTGCTGTCGGGTACGGAATGGCGGGACATTCCGCTGGACCATCCCCAGCTGACGACCGGCTGGTGGGCGGTCGAGCCGGGGCCCCGCCGCTGGACCGACGGGGCGGCCATGTTGGGGTTGCCGCACCGCGCCCGGCCGGCCGTGCTGGAGGTGACGATCGACCCCGAGGCCATGATCTATCCGCTCGCCGAGGCCCCCGCGCCCCGGAGGCTGGCCGCCTGAACCGGGCAGGCCGCGCCGCCGGGCAGGAAATGCCGAGGGCCATCCCACATCGGATCGCGGAAATCCGCCCTCCCGGCAGTGGCACGCGCCTTGCGCTCGAACGGGCATGGATATCACCGACAGCCTCGCCACCTCCCGCCTGATCGCGCAAAGCCATGCCATGGCGGTGATCGCCAACAACCTGGCCAATGCCGATACGCCGGGGTTTCAGGAACAGCGCGTCCAATTCGCGGCTGTGCTGACCCGCCAGCCCGGCGCGCGTCCACCGCCGGGCGGCCGGACCCTGGCCTACACCGAGGACCGCGCGACCTGGCGCGAAACCACCCCGGGGCCGCTGCAACACACCGGCAATCCGCTGGATCTCGCCATTACCGGCAAGGGCTATTTCACCGTGATGACCAAGGCCGGACCGAGGCTGACCCGCGACGGCCGGTTCGGGCTGCTGGCGGACGGCACGGTCGCGGATGCCGCCGGCAACCCCCTGCTGGATACCACCGGCAAGCCGATCCGCCTCGGTGCCAAGACAACCGGCATCAGCGTGGCGAGCGACGGCACGCTGTCGGCCGGAGGACGGCAGGTGGCGCAGGCGGGCGTGGTGGTGCCGGCCAACCCGATGCAGCTGCACGCGCAGGGAGGCTCGCTCTTCGTCGCCAACACGCCGACCAAGCCCGCGGCATCGCCCGGCATCGTCCAGGGCGCGGTGGAGGGCTCCAACGTCCAGCCGGTGCTGGAACTCACCGACATGATCAACACCTCCCGCCAGTTCGAGTTCATGACCCGCTTCATCCAAGCCGAGTCGCAACGGAAATCCAGCGTGATCGACAAGCTGCTGCCAACCCCGGGGAATCTGCCATGATGCCGTCCTCCATGATCCCAACCGTGCTGGCCCTGCGTGCCGGACTCGCCGCCGCGCTGGCGTTGCTGACGCCCGCGCTGACACTCGCACATTGAGGGGCAGGACGGATGCGCGCGCTCGACATCGCCGCCACCGGGATGCAGGCCCAGCAGACCAATGTGGAGGTGATCTCCAACAATATCGCCAACATGACCACCACCGGCTTCAAGCGCCAGCGGGTGGAGTTCCAGGACCTGATCTATCAG